>WJIJ01000129.1 GCA_014730345.1 Candidatus Zixiibacteriota bacterium
ATAGCCGCCATAAGGCAGAAGCTCAAATAACCTCGCAGGCGGCGTTTACGGGGGATGGAAAGTATATAATCAAAGGTCGGTTTGAATTCCTTCATCGCTTCTTTTATCATCTGCTCAAGCATCTGCAGGCGGTGCCCCTTGGCGGTTGGGTCGTTAATCAGGCGCAGGGGATTGATATCCTGGCTTAATTCCGACGGCCAGAAACAGCGAAGCTCATCCATATCCTTGAGGAAATCTTTGATGATATTTACTTTTTGCAGGTAACGCCCGAAATTGAAGGCTTTCTTGACATCGAGTTCGATACCGTCGCGTACCTTCACCAAGCGGGTAAGGTAGCGTCCCACGGTTCCGGCGACATAATCGCAGTAATTGTTCAGGTCCTGAAAATTTCGGCAGTAGACATTGAGGTCGTCGAAAAGTTTTATCTTCTTCTTCTGGAACAACAGCATCCCTTCGCCCATCTCCCGCAGGCATTCCATGGATATCTCCTGGATTTCCGGCTCGAAGGACTTGAATGTATTCAAAACCCCGCCGAAATTGTCCACCAGCACCTTGTCATGGTCGTCGATAGCGTCCCGCCTGACCTCGGTTACGAGTTCATCGAAACCATCATTGCCGTCCGATGTAAGGATTTCAAAAAAGCGGTCCATCAGTTCGCGTTTATGTTCCAGCGAGTGGTTGCGGGAATCCTCGATTGTGTCCAGAAACCGCAGAAGCAGATACTGGTTTTCAACTTCAGCGATTTTGTTCTTGTCCAGCATGGGAATGCTTTTGGCGAAAGAACGGGAAACTTTGTTAAGGATATATGTCGATGTAATTCCGTTGTCCTGGTAGCTGTTCATCTGCCTGTCCTGCGTTATATTATAATCGAAGCACGATTATAGTCTTATTCGGCATTTATGTCAAGTAATTAGAGCGTGTTCAGTCAAATTCATTGAATACTAACGTCGATGTAATGAATTTTGAATAAAACGGTTATTTCCTTGATTTGTTCCATCCGGCTTATATACGGGCGATTCGGGAGGTTGTTGTATACTCTTTTATTTTTCGCAGGTCAAGAGGCTTCCCGTAAATAAGTTGCGGTCTTATCGTAAAAATGGGTATATTCATCACGGGTGGAGTAATTTACCGGAGTTCTCTTTTGAAGCATTTAGATGAACATAGGTATCGGCTTTTAAACCAATATGAATATCGCGGCGGCGCGGTGCTTTACTGGATGAGCCGGGATCAGCGTGTCGCTGACAACTGGGCTTTGTTGCACGCCCAGGAGCTTGCTATTAGGTATAATCAAAAGCTAATTGTCGTATTCAATCTCCTGCCCGGTTATCTTGGCGCAACTCCGCGGCAGTATAACTTTATGCTCATGGGTTTGCGTGAGGTTGAGGATAAACTTCATTCATTGAATATTCCCTTTTACGTACTGACCGGAGAGCCTGCTGAAACGATTTCACATTTTATTAAAAAACACAATGTGGGATTACTGGTTGCAGATTTCAATCCATTGAAGATTAACAAGCATTGGAAAATGCGGGTATCAACACAGATTACGATTCCTTTCTATGAGGTCGACGCTCACAATATTATTCCGTGCTGGCATTTGTCTGAAAAGCAGGAATACGCAGCCCGCACCATCCGCCCCAGGATTAATAAAGTTCTCGATAAATACCTGACAAACTTTCCGCGCATCAAAAAGCAGACAACCGGCGCGATCTCGGTGGGGGAGAGGATTGAATGGGAAAAGGTATATAATTCTCTGGATATCGACAGGAAAATAGGCACGGTGGACTGGATTGAACCGGGGGAGAAAAACGCGTCGAAGGAAATGAGATATTTTGTAAAGCATAAACTTGCCGATTATGCTTCTCTCCGCAATGACCCCAATGAAGATGTCCAGTCGAACCTGTCGCCATATCTTCATTTCGGGCAAATATCGGCGCAGAGGGTGGCGTGGGAAGTCAGTAAAGGAGAAGTCAATTTGGAATCCCGCGATGCTTTTCTCGAGGAATTAATAGTCCGGAAGGAGCTTTCCGATAATTTTTGCTACTATAATGAGAACTACGATAATCCTGACGGATTTCCGGATTGGGCGGGAAAAACGCTTGATGAACATCGTCATGACAAACGGGATTATGTTTATTCATTAGAAATTTTCGAGAATTCCGAAACGCATGATCCACTATGGAATGCCGCCCAGGCTGAAATGGTTAAGCGAGGTAAGATGCATGGCTATATGCGCATGTACTGGGCCAAGAAAATTCTGGAGTGGAGCGACTCCCCGGAAAAAGCAATGGAAACAGCCATTTACCTGAATGATAAATACGAACTTGATGGCCGGGACCCTAACGGCTATACGGGAGTTGCCTGGAGCATTGGCGGCGTCCACGACCGTCCATGGACTGAAAGGGAGATATTTGGAAAGGTACGCTATATGAACTATAACGGGTGCAAGCGCAAATTCGATGTTGAAAAATATATCCAAAGCATCAAAGAATTATAAAGCCGTTCGGTGGCATATAGCGATGGCTCCGAAATTTTTTAATAATTCCATAAAAATCCGAACAATCCAATTGTTTTTTCAGTTTAATCAGTATCAAAACAGGTAATACTTATTATGATTGTGGTGTTGTAAGTGCTTAAATTACAAGAATTTCAAAACCCGACAAATATGATTATATATCTTGCATCAAGGAAGCAATTGCGTGATATTGCGGATGTAAAGCGGCAATTGCCTGATTACTCAATCCAATTAAGAGATTACTTCGTATAATCTTAATGAAAGGACCCAAGCTGAAGGACGGATTTAAAAAAGGCGCAACCAAGCCTGAGGCTGATGAAATACTTATTAAGCTTATTGTGCAAAAGGACGAGAAAGCATTATCAGTCTTTTACGATATGCATGGTAGACTTATTTACAGCCTGGTTTTGAAACTCTTGGGAAATAAGCCCGACGCTGAGGAAGTTACCCAGGAGACATTCCTTAAAGTTTGGGATAATGCTGAAAAGTACAATGGAAACAAAGGCTCGGTCAAGAGTTGGTTGGTAACTATGGCCCGAAGATTAGCGATTGACAAGACGCGGTCGAAGCATTATAAAATGCGTAACCGGGAATCTGCCTTCGCGGCGCCGGATGGCTCCGGTCCCGATTCTCAACAATCGGGTAAAAAGGTCGAGTCCGCCGATTATTTAGCTGAAGCCCGCGAGATTAAAGAAGCTCTTGCGAAATTGGATGACCAATGCCGTAACGTGATCCATTTATCATATTATGAAGGATATTCGCATTCGGAAATATCGAAACATTTGAATATGCCATTGGGAACGGTTAAACACCGTATAAGACAAGGAGTAGAAAAACTTCGCCAGGTTTTTCTTTAAACAACAATGAACAGCGCTGAACATGACAGGATATATGATTTAATCGAATCCTATGTTTTCGGTAATCTCGAACCGGATGAATATTCGGCGGTCGAGCAACATCTTGAAACGGGTTGCGAAAAATGTCTTTCGCGTATGCGGGAATTATCCGGGTTATCCGAAAAACTCGCGGAATCTGTTGCCCAGGATGAACCCCCGGAGCATTTAAAAGATAATATCTTAAGGAGAACTAACCCCGGCTTCAATCAATCTTCCTCCGCGGCTTCATCCGGTTTTAACTGGATATATGCCGCCGCCGCTGTGTTGGTTGTCGCTCTTGGTATAGCGGTGTTTAAACTGCAATCCGATAAATCCGAATTGCAGGCCGACCTCGCCGAAGCTAAAGATGTTACCCAGCTGTTGGAGTCACCGGGGATGAAATTCGTGAATCTCGAAGGGGTGGATCCCAATCCGCAGGCTTTTGGCAAAGTGGTACTGGATCCCAATCAGGGCACGGCCGTTGTTTATATGTATCGTCTTCCGCAAACCCCTGAAGGTATGGAATACCAATTATGGGTAATGCGTGAAGGTAAACCTACCAGCGCGGGTATGTTTACCGTTACCCCCGAGGGCGAAGCGGTACTTGCGTTAAACGATTTACCCGAACTCGACAGCATCCCCAAATTCCTGGTAACCATCGAACCTGAAGGCGGTATGGAAACACCGACAGGTATGATGTATCTGACCGGTCCCGGCTCCGGTTAAAATAAAATTATAATTTTCCACATCCAAAAACATATCCATCTCGTATCTGTTGTCAAAGCACGACTATTATAGTCAGGTATTTTGGTGCATCACGTTTCTCACTGCAGTGTAAGCCAAGATGAAGATTCCGTAAACAGGAATCCCGATTCTTAGTAGGTAGGGTACCTAAATTTCCAAAGTAAATAGAAGCCCGACATAAAGGCTTCTCGAATAATCAATAATCATAACGAGAAGGAGAATGTTATGTTAAAGCCCACTAATTGGAACACATCTATCAAGATACTTATCGCGTTCGCATTCCTGTTCGCATTCGCGGGGAACGCGGAAGCTGTTACCCATTATTCAACCCTCACCCTCGATATTGAAGGTCTTGAGGACCTCGGTGATAATGCCATGTATGAAGGCTGGGTAATTGTTGAGGGTTCCCCCGTGTCCACAGGCCTGTTTTCGGTCGATGAAAACGGCATGTTAAGCCAGACTCATTTTCTCGTGGAAGAAGAAGCATTGAACAACGCGGAGAAGTTTGTACTCACCATTGAACCTTATCCAGACGATGATCCCGCTCCCAGCGCGACTCATATACTGGCAGGGTCCTTCGATCATGATGAAGCGGTATTGAGTATTGATGATCCTGCCGCCTTAGGAAATGATTTCTCGCTTTCCGCCGGCAATTATATCCTGGCTACACCCACAAACGGTCCGGAAACCAATGAGAACAGCGGAATCTGGTTTCTCGATTTAACTTCGGGAATGCCAGACCAGGGTTTGTTTATTCCCGTACTGCCTGAAGGCTGGAAGTATGAAGGCTGGGTTGTAATGGATGGAATCCCGGTAACCACCGGTACTTTTCTCGATCCTACTATGGCTGATGAAGAAGCGCCATACAGCGGAAGTGAACCTGGTCCTCCCTTTCCGGGAGAAGATTTTCTGCAGAATCCTCCTCCGGGTTTGACTTTTCCGACTGACATCGCCGGAGCGACCGCCGTTTTATCAATTGAGCCGTATCCTGATAACAGCGATGCTCCGTTTACCCTGAAGCCTTTAGTTGGTATGATACCTCCCGATGCCGAAGACCATGTAACCTATGCTATGGGACAGAACCTTGAATCTTTCCCCACCGGTTTCGTGATGCGGGGCGAAGGTGATTTAAGCGTGGACATGGTACCCGAAGCCGAACCCCTTACAGTACCCGCGGGCGGAATGTTTACCTATACCGGTATCCTGTTCAATAACGTGAGTGAATACATGAATCCCGATGTCTGGATCATGGTTGATATTCCCGACTATGGCTTGTACGGTCCGGTCATGGTTTACTGGGATGTAATGCTTTATCCAAACCAGATCGTTGGTATAACCGATATTATGCAGTATATCCCCAGCTTCGCGCCGGTTGGCGATTACCGCTATATCGCCGCTTGCGGCGACTATCCCGATATGATGGTTGACATGGTATCGTTTGATTTCACTGTTAGCAACCCGCTCCGCGGCGAGGATGTTGACAACTGGAACCTCTATGGCTGGTTTGATGATGAGGATGCCGGCAATTCTTCGGCAATCCCGACCAAAACCGCGTTGCTGGATAATTACCCCAATCCGTTCAACGCTCAGACCAATATAAATGTCGAGCTTGCCCAGTCAGGCGATATTTCACTCGATGTTTACAATTTGATGGGGCAGAAAGTTGCTACGCTGGCTGATGGTTATACGCAGGCCGGAAGCCATACATTCACCTGGGACGCTTCCAACAGCTCTTCCGGAGTTTATTTCTATAAACTCAATGTTGGCGGCGAAGTGTTGACCAAGCGGATGACACTGCTTAAGTAACACTACGCGTGAACCGGGGGAGCGTTTCTAACGCTCCCCCTTTTTACCGAATTTCGCGGTTCAATTTCAACTTCTCATCACCGAATTTTAAATTGTAAAATAATATCATTAAAAACAGGTAAATATTATATTTAGGGGACAATACCTGAATTCTACCGCGAGGTTTATTATGGTCAAAATAGATTTTCATAATCCGGAATTCGTTGAACGCTACATGAAGAAAAACGGCATGCTTTTCAAAGCGATGAAGGAAGAAATCGCCAGGCTATTGAATGATATAACTCTGGACGGCAAAAGAGTACTGGAAGTGGGATGCGGGACGGGGTACCTGTGTTTTGAGATTGCGAATATGTTTCCTGAAGCAGAAATACTGGGTACGGATTTATCCGAAGCTTTTATCTCCCATGCCGACAGGATTAAAGAACGTGAAAACTTCGACAATGTTCAATTTAAAACAGCCGATGCCCTAAATTTGCCCTATGATGACAACTCTTTCGATTTTGTATTCAGTTTTTTCACCGCCCATTGGGTAGATGACCCGGTTGAATATTTGCGGGAGATGGAACGCGTGCTGAAACCTGACGGGATTCTAATCGCCGGCGATACCCGTTACCGGTTTATTTTAAGTTTTATTCCCGGCTTCAAAACGGCGTTTAGATTGAAGAAAGCGAAGGATATTACAATGCAGGCGGGGATAAGGGAACATAAATTTACGAGCGGATTCTGGTACTGGCGCGTTGATAATTTACCCGTTCAATAATTTAACTCTTTAATGCAAATGCTTACAGGGAAGTTTTATTTGATCAATTTAAACTATACTCCCTGTTGATAATCGAAATGATTTTTGGAAACAGAAGTTAGTTATTTCAGTTAATGAAAATAATTTGGAAGATTTTGAAACGGTAATCGAATGATTCGCGGGTGGATCGATGACTATAATTGCGTGGCTCCGCATTCCGTGTCGGTAATGAAATCGCCGCGTGAATTTTTAAATAGTGTAACTGCATAATGGTCTTGAATTATGGGGCGCTGAGGATTTGCCTTCAGTGTATTTTTTTTACGGGGGCTTGCGTGGTTAGAAAAATTAAAAACGGAGAGGCTGGGATTCGAACCCAGGGTCCCCGAAGGGACAACGGTTTTCGAGACCGCCCCGTTCGACCACTCCGGCACCTCTCCGAAATTAACCAAATTTCCAACGAATATATATCAGCAATTCCTCCAAGTCAATACCATTCCACCAGAGATTCGCCGTAAGCTAATTTCTACGATTGGTAAACAGGATTGGAGGTCCCAAACAAAGCCCGCGGCCGGTCTGCCCGGGCATTACGAAATATCTAAACATAGAAAGAAGCAGTTTGTGCTGAATTCTGTTTGAGGAATATGGATTTAGGTGAATACGCTATTGGTATTGAGAAGCAGACATTCTTCTTGACTTCGGGTTCCGGAACTTTTATGCTCATTTAATTGCTAAGGCAGTGAAATTTAGATAGTTGCATTCTATGGATGCGGATATAGAACCTTTAAATTGTAAGCCTTGAAAATTAACTAAGCGGATTATGCGGGTATTAATTTTGGAAGTGAAATTTTATAATGTCAGCTAATCAACCATTTATAAAATCAAATCATAGGGCGTTGTCAGTTGTGATTTCAAGGTAACCTGTGGCAAAGGAAAGCATTTTTAAGTAAAAATAATACGGAGAAGTTAAACCTACTTAATTTACGGAATCAGACATTCAGGTCTTTCAATTATTCTCCTGGTGAAAATTTATCCCTGTTGGTGAATTATTTTCTTGAACTCATGTGTGCCTTGATGTAGATTTTGCCGATACTGTAATGTAGGTAAGTCATTAATTATGGAGAGATTATGTCCCTTTTTAACTTGGTGTCCAACGACATCGGCATAGATCTGGGTACCGCCAACACTCTCGTGTTTGTGCGTGGGGCGGGTATTGTGCTAAATGAACCGTCAGTGGTAGCAGTGGAAACCAACAGCAAGAAAGTTCTGGCCATAGGGAAGAAAGCCAAAGATATGATTGGCAGAACACCCGGCGAGATGCAGGCAATCAGGCCTCTTAAGGACGGGGTTATTGCCGATTTCGAAGTTACCGAAAAAATGCTCGCTGATTTCATAAAGCGGGTCGTTAGACATAGATTTCTCATGAAACCCCGGATAATAATATGTGTTCCTTCGGGGATAACCGAGGTGGAAAAAAGGGCCGTACGCGATTCAGCGGAAAACGCCGGAGCCCGTGAAGTTTATCTTATTCAGGAACCAATGGCCGCGGCTATCGGCGTGGGACTGCCGGTCGATGAACCATCGGGATGTATGATAATAGATATAGGCGGGGGTACATCGGAGATAGCGGTTATCGCTTTGAATGGTATCGTCAATAATACTTCTATACGTATCGCCGGCGATGAGATGGACGAGGCAATCGTCGCCTATCTTAAAAAGAATTTCAACCTGCTTATCGGCGACCGTACCGCCGAACAGATAAAGATGAAAATCGGTTCCGCGTATCCAATGGAAGACGAGGAAACCCTGGATATTAAGGGACGCGATCTGGTGGCGGGCGTACCGCGTACCATGTCCATCAGTTCTGTACAGGTGCGCGAAGCGCTTACTGAACCAATTGATTCCATCGTCGAAGCCGTCCGCCAGGCATTGGAGAAAACTCCGCCTGAGCTGGCATCGGATATCCTTGAACGTGGTATAATTATGACCGGCGGAGGCGCTTTGTTGAATGGATTGGACAGGAGATTGCGGCAGGAAACCGATCTTTCGGTTTTTACCGCGGAAGATCCTCTAACCTGTGTTGTGCGCGGGTGCGGCAAAGTCCTTGAGGATATATCAAAATATCGTAAAGTACTTATTAAAAGCGAACGTGACTGATATTTGGGTCATTAGCCGCAAGCGTCAAAATCTTCAAAATGACGTATACCTGATTATTAAATGAAATTATCTGCTTTTCCCGATTTTTATTTGCGTAAATGCTTAATATTTAATAACATAGGGGTTTGTGGAGGTTTCGGTTGCGAAGTTCGCGCATCGATACCAGATATTTCTTTAATCGCATGCCTGAATATAACTTATGATAATTTGAAATAAGCAAAATTATTAATATTTAATTAAACTTCGCTGATATTTCTGTGTCTTATAGGTGCATAGGAAATTAGAATGAGTAACGCCGATGAACGACAGATAATTAAAAATGCTGTAAATGGAGACCGTCGGGCATTCAATGAGATTGTAAATAGATACAAACAGAGGATTTATTTTACGGTAATGAAGATGGTACGGAACAAAGACGACGCTTATGATATAACCCAGGATACTTTTATCAAGGCGTATAAAAACCTTGACCGTTTCCGCGGTGATTCAAATTTTTATACATGGTTATGCCGCATAGCGATTAATACCGCAATCAATTTCAAATCCAGGGATAAATACAGGGAAATGGCTTCCGTTGCCGATATAAACACAGTACCCGAATCTATTGACAGGCCGGATCATAATTTTGCGGAAAACCAGCTTTTCGACCGCCTGGATAAAGCGGTAGCCGGATTGCCGGCTCAACAGAAGAAAGTATTTGCGTTAAGATACTACGACCAGATGCCCCATGCCGAAATAGCACAAGTACTGAATTTATCC
Organism: Candidatus Zixiibacteriota bacterium; assembly: GCA_014730345.1. GTDB lineage: Bacteria > Zixibacteria > MSB-5A5 > UM-FILTER-46-8 > UM-FILTER-46-8 > WJIJ01. The sequence goes on from WJIJ01000129.1 coordinate 9,593, forward strand.
GAGGGCGCGGTTAAGGCTAATTATTTTCAGGCGATTAAGAAGCTGAAAAATGAGTTTTCAGATATAATATATAAGAGTGAATCAAAATCCGCCGGAAAAGAGGTGGAAAAATGAGTTGCGATAAGTACCAGGAAAGATTATTGAATTTTGTGGAATCCGGTAAAAGGGACCCCATGCCCGGAGATTTGGAAGAGCACCTGCGCGGTTGTTCGGGGTGCAGGAATGAGTATAACGAACTTAAGGAGCTGTTCGGCTTTCTTGACCGGGACAGGGAGAGGGATACTTATGACAGCAGGCTCGATACTCTGGTCGTGGATATTAATGAACAGCTTGATAAACAATCAAAGCTGGTTCGTTTTAACCCCGGAGCTGTTTATTCATTTATTGGCGCGGTGGCGGCGGCATTGTTCATTATGTTATTCGGAATGACACAGCAGAAATATTTCAGCGAAGATATATATTACACCGATTATTATAACGGTTCCTCGATTGTTGAATATGCCGATGAAGCCGGGTTGGGCGACGAGCTTCTCGATGAAATGTATTCATCTATTGATAAGCAAAGTATTGAACAGATCGAAGAATATTGGATTGAAAATACCGATTATTCAAATATAATCGAGGACTTGGATGAAGATTATATCCGGGCGATTAAAACGGCTATCGAACAGGAATACAAAAATGTCTCATAGGAGATTGATTATGAGGAAGAGATATCGAAATATTTTAATAATAATGCTGGTAATGGCATTGTTCCCTGTAGCCGGTTCTTTAGCGCAGCCGGGTATGTTAGATTCGCCGCCTCCTGACGATGAAGATATGCGGGAAGATTTAAGAGAGGATATAGAAAACCTGCGTATATGGAAACTGACTAAATACCTGGATTTAACCCCCGAGCAATCCACTAAATTCTTTCCGATTTATAACGAATTTGAGGAAGAACGTAAAAAACTGCGTAACGAGAAGTTAACCATTATTCGCAAGATCAACCGGGCGGTTGAGATGGAAGATTACCCTGAAAAGGAATTAGAACAATTGCTTGATGAACACGATAAGATAACCCAGCAGGAGCTGGAAATGCTCGAGGAATACAGGGAACAGGCCCAGAAGGTCTTAACATTACGCCAGACAGCGAAGTTAGTAATTTTCTCACACAAATTCCAGCGCGAAATACAGAAGATGATCCGAGAGGCGCGCCAGAAACATATCCAGGATCGTCCTTTTATGCAACGCAGGAATAGATAGACAATCCAGAAAGGAGTAAAAAATGAAAAGGACAATTTTAATTTCGAGTATAGCGGGATTGGTAATTTTGCTGATAGCCGCCGCCTCGTTCGCCAATTTCGGCCAGCATAAAAAGCCGGGACGCGGATTTGGCCCCGGACCGAATCTCTACATGATTGCCGAAGAGCTTGAACTCAGCGATCAGCAAATCGATAAAATCAAGGAGATACGGCTTAACACCGAAAAGAAACTCATCGATGTCGATGCTGATATCGCCAGGGTAAGGCTGGAGATGCGTGAATTATGGATGAACGATGTTCCATCTGAAAACGCGGTTAACAAGCTTATCGACAGGGCATCCGATTTAAAAGCCGGTAAGCATAAAATTATGGCTTCGGCAAGAATCCAGGAGATGAACACCCTGACCGAGCAACAGCGCGATCAACTCGAAAAGTTAAGACATAAGCGCAGAGGCGAATTCCGCGGTCACCGGCATGGCGGTATGCGCGGTCCCGGTGAAGGCCGAGGAATGGGTCCACGCGGCGAAGGCCGGGGTATGGGACCTTGTGGTGAAGGCGAAGGGCCCGGAGGACCTAACCAGCAAACCCGCTTGTAGAAAATAGCGTCCGAATTTATCGCCCCGGTTCCCAGCCGGGGCTTTTTTATCGGCAAATGTTGCCATTGTGTTAGAATTCTGCCAGATTGGCAGAATATGTTTGACAAATAGGGCCTTGGATAATATCCATATTGTATGGAATATAAAAAGGAATTGCTTAAGCTTATGTCGAAACCGGATTTCCGGCCGGTCAGGATAAGGGAATTAGCAAAAAAGATCGGTATACCGGAAAAACATTATAAATCATTCCGGAATTTGGTCCGTACGCTTGTAGACGATGGAAAATTGATGAAAATGCGCGGCGGAAAATATAACCTTGTTACTGAGGATATGGGAGGAGTGGGCGTATTCAGTTCCCGTAGAAACGGCGGAGGATTGATCATCCGTGAGAATGGAAAAGCCCCCCTCGATGCCGGTTATGACCTCCCCCGGAATTTACTTCATGGAGACAGGGTTGTATTCAAACTTACTAATTCCGGCAAACCGGGCGGATTACAACGCGCGAGAATAATGAAAATTGTCGAGAGACCCGGAACCACGCTTATCGGGATTTACCGCACTACAAAAAACAGGGCGTACCTGATACCCGACGACTCGAGATACCCATCGAGGATACCTGTCGATAAAAGCGAGTCCAAGCGGGCGAAAAGCGGGTTAAAAGTGGTCGCCCAGGTTGACGCGCGGAAGGATGGTGATTATTCCGTCGAATGCCGAATAACCGAAGTGCTGGGTAATCCTACCGATCCGCATCTTGACATTATAGCATTGATCCATAGTTACGGTTTGCAGGGAGATTTTCCTGACGCCGTAATAAAGGAAGCTCAAAGCCTTCCCAGGCGGAACTCCCGCAATGAAATTGAAAAGCGGGAGGATTTCCGCGGAGATACAACATTTACAATTGATCCGGACAACGCAAAGGACTTCGATGACGCTGTTTCAGCAAGGCAACTGCCGGGAGGAAAATTCGAGTTAGGCGTTCATATAGCCGATGTAAGCCATTATGTTAAAGAAGCCACTTCCCTCGATTTCGAAGCCCTGCAGAGGGGAACATCGGTCTACCTGGTCGACAGGGTTATACCCATGCTCCCGGAGATTTTATCGAATGAGCTTTGCAGTTTGAAGCCGAAGGTTAACCGGTTGACCATGAGTTGTATCATGACCGTGGATAAAAACGGGCGGGTGGTGAAATCACGTATTGTCGATTCGATTATCCACAGCAATGCCCGCTTGACCTATAACCAGGTGCAGAAATATTTCGATACCGGTAAAGGATTCGCGAGGAGAAAGAAAATCTCGGAATCATTGGATAAGCTTCGGCAATTAGCGGCGAAGATGCGTGAAAGGCGTTTTAAAGACGGCAGTCTCGATTTCGATTTACCTGAACCGCTTATTACTCTTGATGAAGATGGACAGGTCGTTAATATCACCAATTATCCCCGGCATGAAAGCCACCGTTTAATCGAAGAATTCATGCTTGCCGCCAATGTGGAAGTTGCCAAATTCGCTTATGGCCAGGGGATACCGATTCTATACCGCGTGCATGGAGAACCCGACGAAGAGAAGATAGAAAACTTTATCGAGAACCTGAAAGAATTCGGATACACATTCAGCTTTAAGGGCAAAATAACGTTGAAGAAACTCCAGCGGGTTGTGGAAGCTGTTGCCGGGAAACCGGAGGAAAGATTGATTAATGAACTCCTGCTCCGTTCGATGAAAAAGGCGGTTTACCAACCGCAGAACATCGGGCATTTCGCCCTGGGATTTCCCGCTTACGCCCATTTCACTTCTCCTATACGGCGCTACCCGGATTTAATTGTTCACCGCATTATCAAGAGCAAAATAAATGGGACTTTTACCAAGAGGGATTTGGATAAATACAGGGATAGTTTACCGGCGATTGGCGAACTTAGCTCCGAGCGGGAAAGGCTCGCCGAAGAGGTTGAAAGGGAGTCGATCAAAGTAAAAACTATTCAATACGCGTCCGAACGAATCGGCCAGGTCGTAAACGGAGTGATATCAGGCATGTTAAAACCGGGATTTTTTGTGGAGTTGGAAAATATGTTCATCGATGGATTCGTTCGCTATGATGATCTTCTCGATGACTATTATTTCTACGATGAAGACCGCCACCGGGCAGTGGGCCGGCGAACCGGTAATGTTTACCGGTTGGGTGATAAAGTCCAGGTGTTGATTAACCGGGTTGACAGGGAAAACCGCAGGATAGACCTTACCATATTTTCGAGCAGGAATTCGGAACGGAAAAAGAAAAGACGTAATCTGCCATGAACAACGGTACCAAGATACTGGTAATCACTGACAGCGATCAACTGCTTAATCGCATTAAAAACATCATTGCACCTTTAAGTGCCGAGGTCTTCAATGTCTCTGAACCAGCGGAAGCGATACGGATTATCGACAGTGAACATCCTGGAATCGTCATATTGAGTTATTCGGAACTAATACCGACCGGCGCGCTCATTCGCAAAGTTCTCGGTAGTTCTCCGTCTATTGAGATAATCGGTTTTAACCTGCGTGAGAGTTCCCCGGAGTTGCTGCTGAATATATCCATCGAGGAAGACCCGGAGATGTCCCGTTTGCGTATCGGCAAAGCAATAAACGACCGGAGGGCATTGGAAGAATGCGGCTTTACCGGGAAATCGCATGCCATCAAGGGAGTCGCCAATTCCATTATTTCCTCGGCGCCAACTGATTTGAGCGTGCTGGTTACCGGGCCATCGGGGGTTGGTAAAGAACTGACGGCGAGGGCAATCCACAATAAATCCAACAGGGCGGATAAAAAATTCCTCTCCATAAATTGCGGAGCATTAACCGAAGGAGTTTTGTCATCGGAATTATTCGGACATGAAAAAGGAGCTTTCACCGGCGCTGTTGCCCGCAAGCAGGGTGTTTTCGAAACAGCGGGTGAGGGGACCATTTTTTTGGATGAAATTGGAGAAATATCGGCTGAAACCCAGGTAAAGCTCCTACGCGTCCTTGAGGATGGTTCATTCTATCGTGTGGGCGGCACCGAGATGCTTAAAAGCCGGGCGCGGGTCATCACCGCTACCAACAGGGACCTGCTTGCTGAAGTTTCCGATGGGAATTTCAGGGAGGACCTTTATTATCGTCTTCGGGTTGTGGAAATATCCATTCCGCCTTTGAGCGAGCGTCCCGAGGACATACCGCCGTTGATGGAAAAATTTATAACCGGTCTCGGTTACAGCTATCGGGATGCCGTTGACCCGGAGGTAGTGGAGGTTATGAAACGTTTCGATTGGCACGGCAATGTTAGAGAGATGCGCAATTTTATCGAGAGCCGCCTCGCGCTTTCCTCTGAGGGAGTGATTACCCGCCGGGATATAGATGATTACATAAGCCAGACCGGGTATCAACGGCGAAATTTGCCGGTTTCCACCGGTCGCACCACTCAAGCCGCGGAATACCAGGTTATGTTACAGGCGTTGATTGGACTAAGGGAAGAAGTCGCGTCTCTAAGAAAATTGATCGAGGATAACCTTCCCCAGAGCCAGAACTATGAGGTAAGGAATGGCGAAATAGTAGCCGAATGGCATAACGGTTCCGTGCCTGTTCCACAAAAGATAAAGAGTATGCCGGAGATGGAAAAGGAGACTATAGCCAGCGCTCTACACAGATTCGGCGGAAACCGCAGGAAGGCGGCGGCCGCTTTGGGAATCGGAGAAAGGACTCTTTACAGGAAAATAGCTAAGTACGGTTTAGAGAATTTATAGCGGTTTTTTCAATGAAGGTTCTGCTGGGGATTTTGATATGCGCGTTCGCATTTGCCCCGATTGCTAACTCCATACTGCTCGAAGAATATTATAACTTCGATGAGGATGAATACGACTCTTATCTTTTTGATGGGCTTCTAAGCTCCTTCGCGATTGAACGGGCAGATGATTTAATTTATCATGATCGGGGATTGAAGGAAGATAGAGGTTTTACATCTTTTTATTTTCAGCAAGCATTTGGGTATGGAATCTATCAGGATGCGCATAAATCGACCAAACATGCTGGGTACGTTGCCCCCGGAGGTTTTAAAAGAATCGGGTTTAGCTACAAATCGAGGATTACATCCTATATTGGTAATGGGGATAAAAAGGCATCTACTATTACAATGCTTCGAACATCCCCGGTTGAAGGCTGGAGAGCTTCTGTAGAGTATAAGACGATTTCGAGTGGGAAAGCCGCGTTGTTTAAGAGGTCGCTATTATATTCAGGCAAGGGATTATTAAGGGAAGTAGTCGTTGGTAATTATACAACGCGTATCGGAACAGGTTTGAACATCGGCAGAAGCGATTACCAGGATGGCAATACCGCGGATTTATATGATAGCGCGGATTTCCTGAATACGCCAACCGGCAACTATAACGGGGCATTTGTGAGTATGTTTCTTGGGGGTTATCGTCCCTATGGTTTTTATTCTTACAAAGATTACAAGGATTTCGATAAGACCGTTTTCAGCGGCGGGATCGAGAAGGAGAATAAAAGGTATGTCATCGGGTTAACATTGCTATCACAGGTTGTCGAAACAAAACAAACAAATAGAATTTTCGGAGATGTTTATGGCGGGTTTTATGTAAATGCCCGGTTAAAACCTGTTAATTTCCTGGCGGAAATAAGCTTGTCCGCGGATTGCGGTCCCGCTTTTAATGGAAAAGCTGAATTTATTAAAAGAAATTTCGAGTCAGCTATCTCTGCGTGGAGTTACCCCAGAGAATACTTTAATCTCTCATCAGGGGGGATTTCGGATAAAGACGATAAAACATTTTATTTTGGCGCAGAGGCTATTTCCCTTACATCATCGCGGAGGGACCGCCGGGGGATTTTAGTAGATAACCAGTATAAGCTTGGTGAAAAAACCGGGCTAACCGGGGCTTTCGCGTATTACTCCCAGGGTTATGAATCTTTTGATATGTATGAATTGAGCGGCGGTTTTAGATACAGGACGGGCAATTCCGTATGGAGCCGCTGGGTAATCGGTTACGCGCGGGGAAGCTATTATACACATGACAGCAGGGCATATTTCAGCCAGGGATTTCTTACGGTGAAGCCTTCCCATAAAACAAAATTAAGAGGGGAATTTTATCTCAGCGGCAGGCATCTGGCAGATATTGATTATAATCCGAAAGCGAGTTACCGGTATATTTTGAGCGCGAATTATCGCTTGAGCGAAAACATTCTTGTCGGCGCCGGTGGAGCCCTCAAGAGGAGAGTGTGGGTTTATTCATACACTGATTATAGTGAATTATTTACAGAGGTAGAATTCGTGTTGGATAAAAGGATGGAGTTGAATATCAGGTTTACCGGAAGGGATGGTTATGGAGATTCAACTTTGTATTTCAACTTAAGCGGAGAGTTTTAAATGCGTGCAATATTACTGCTGATTGTCTTGACAGGTTTAAATGAAACAACTTCAGCCGGCATAACGTTAACGGAGGTACTGGCTAATGAACCCGGTCGTACTTCTTCGCTGGAATGGATTGAGGTTTATAACAGCGGTCCGGAAAACCTGAATCTTGAGGATTGCGTTTTCATGGAAGACAACAGTAAATCGAAGTTCCCCGAAGGTTCGGTGATCAAACCGGGGCAATACGCGATCTTCGCCCGCCGGCCGTTAGGCGGGAACCCGGATGAACCCAGTTTCGAAAAACAATGGGGAAATGGTACGGGCAAATGGGGAGATTCGCCCCTGGAAAAATACGCATTATATCCCCTCAAGATGTCCTTGAGAAATTCATCCGGTAGGATTGCGATTGCATGCGGCGGGGATATTATCTCCAGTTTCAGTTGGAATGATGACCCTGGCGACGGAATCTCCTTTGAGAAAATTTATATTTCAAATGGCGATGTGCTTTCAAACTGGATGGTGTCTTCTGCTGCCGCCGGTTCAACGCCGGGAGGCCCGCCCGTTCACGTCTCCGGCAGTATAAGACCTGATTTTCCTGGGGCATCTAATGTTACGAATGGAGCAGTAAATTCAATTACGATTAATCCGGAAATAGTATTCTTGCAGTTTGAAAGCGATATCAAAATTAACTGGATTCTTGAAGATGATTCTGAATTGAACATGCTTCTCTACAACCTTCAGGGAGAGGTAGTTAAAGATTTTGAAGAGGAATTGAAACCCGGCGAAGAGGAAATCTGTTATAATTGTACCGACGATGCAGGGAATTTACTGTCTTCGGGAATATATGTACTACTCGGCGATATAACCGGCGGGAGGGATACCATTATCAAAAGGCAGTTAATCGTCATTAATAATCCGCGGCATTAAAATATGGCGGAATAAATGCCTGTCTATTATATATAGATCAAGGTAATTATATGATACGCGAAGAATTAGAAAAGATAGAGCAGGAGAAACTCGCTCCATTTGCTTTTAAATCAAAAGATTCCCGGGGACGCATCTATCCTGAGGATAACCATCTCTATCGAACTGCTTTCCAGCGTGACCGGGACCGGATAATTCATTCCACCGCTTTTCGCCGTCTCGAATATAAAACCCAGGTTTTCGTTAACCATGAAGGTGACCACTACAGGACCCGTCTTACCCATACTATTGAAGTAGCCCAGATTAGCAGGACGATAGCTCGGGCTCTTCGCCTGAACGAAGACCTTACCGAAGCGATAGCACTGGCCCATGATTTGGGACATACCCCCTTTGGCCACTCTGGGGAGGAAGTCCTTAATGAATTAATGCTGGATGACGGCGGTTTTGAACATAATTTGCAGTCTTTACGGGTAGTTGACCTCCTCGAAAGAAAATATCCCACATTTCCCGGGTTGAATCTCAGCTATGAGATACGGGAGGGAATAATCAAACATGAGACCGATTACGATAATCCCGACCGCTCATCATTTCATCCGGATGAAAGCCCGCCTCTTGAATGCCAGATAGTAAACCTTGCTGATGAGATAGCCTATAACTGCCATGACCTCGATGACGGATTGGAATCCAACCTGCTGACGGACGAAGATGTTAACGAACTGCCTATATGGCATGAACTTACCGCGGAAGTAAAAAAGGACAATCCGGATTTGCCGAAAGTTATGTGTCACCGGCAGGTGGTTCGTTTATTAATGAACATGGAAGTAACTTCACTGGTGAAGCAAACGACTGAAAACATTGAAAAATTTAATGTTAAATCTGTTGAGGATGTTCGGGAATGCAGGAAAAAGATTGTATCATTCTCTGATAATGTCTATCAACAGAATTTAGAAATAAAGAAGTTTCTTTACAACCGGATGTACCGGCATAACCGGATGGTGAGGATGGGAGATAAAGCCAAACGGATTATTACAGCATTATACAAGGTTTATCTTGAAAATCCGGAGCAGATACCATCTTCGGCGCTGGAGCGCAAAGAACCATTGGGGACTAAAAAGCAGATTGCGGATTATATAGCTGGAATGACCGACAGGTTCGCGTTGATGGAGTACAAAAAGCTGTTTGATCCTTTTGAGCGTGTGTAGCCATGTTAAATTACAAATTATCAACGAGTTGCTGTTCAAATTCAGGACAGCCTGATTAATAATATTTATTGACAATAACGGGAAAAATGCTATATTGAATCAGGTTGTTACGAGCTGAAAGATGTGCGAAAACAAATTCTTCTTTTAACTTATCCAGCGGATTCCGGGGAGGAGCAGAGTGAGTTATATGCGCCTCCCCTTTTATTTTGAAGATGAGTATATATAACATAGCAGATTCGAAGGAGAGCTTATGAAAAAATGGCTAATCCTACTGGCTGTCTCGGCTTTAATGCTGGGGCATTTGGTCGGCGCCCAGGCGGCGAGTCTTGATGATGGCTTTAATCGGATCCTCCAGACCAAACAGGGGGAGGAAACGGTTACCGCGATTGTCTACATGGCCGACCGTGTCGACCTTGAGCAATTAGACAACAGCCTTAATAACCGGAGGGTCAATCTTCGGGAAAGGCATGAGATTGTTGTCACCGCGTTGCGCGAGAAAGCATATCAAACTCAACAGAGCTTTCTCGGATATCTTGAATCCCAAAGACAAGCAGGTAACGTGATATCTTACCGAAGTCATTGGATTTCGAACATCGTAATCGTGGAAGCCAAAGCTAACTTCTTCAAAGATATGCCCGCCCGTCCCGATATCGATAAGATTTATTATAATTATGAGACCGAAAATATAAAACCGGAAGCTTCGACCATACCGGAACCGGATGATATACAAAACGTTGAAATCGGCGTTGAGGTTATCCGGGCGCCCGAAGTCTGGGCTTTGGGAATAACCGGTTCGGGACGCCTGGTTGCCAACATCGATACCGGTGTTGACGGCAACCATCCGGCGTTGCACGACCGTTGGAGAGGACATGACCCCCGCTACCAGGATCATCCTGAATGGGCATGGTTCGATCCTTATCTCGGACAAAATGATTTCCCTTATGATAATGGCGGGCACGGCACCCATACTATGGGTACCGTGTGCGGAGCAGATCCTAACACCGGCGACACTGTCGGGGTCGCACCCGGCGCCCAATGGATGGCGGCAGGCGCTATAGACAGGGGAGGCGGTATCCCGCGTACAGTAGCGGATGCTATCGCGTCTTTTGAGTGGATGGTTGATCCCGACGGCAATCCCGCTACCAATTGGGATGTACCTGATGTTTGCTCCAACTCCTGGGGAGTTACTACCGGTCATGGCTACCCTCCATGCGATGAAACTTTCTGGGAATACCTCGATGCTTGCGAAGCGGCGGGAATTGTTATAATTTTCTCAGCCGGAAACGAAGGATATTCCGGCCTCCGGCGGCCAGCCGACCGCGCCACTACCGACTTAAATGCTTTCGCGGTAGGGGCTATAGACCCGACTACTATGCAGATAGCATCATTTTCCAGCAGGGGGCCGACGTACTGTACCCCTGACGGAAGCGAAGCGATAAAGCCCGAGATTTCCGCTCCCGGCGTAAACACCCGTTCCTGTTACCCGGGCGGGGGTTATACCACTATGAGCGGAACATCGATGGCCAGTCCTCATATTAACGGCGTTGTCGCTTTAATGCGCGAAGCCAACCCTAATCTCGGCGTGGACCTGATTAAGGAAATACTATTGGAAACCTGTGATGACGCCGGCGCGCCGGGCGAAGACAACGACTATGGCCATGGGATTGTTGACGCTTACGACGCTGTACAGAGGGCGATAGCTTTGCTTGAAGGCTATGGATTGCTGGTAGGCCGGGTTACTAATGAAGTAACCGGCGGCGGCCTGCCGGCATTGGTGGAAGTTACCAACCGTGATATGCCCACAATGGCGAGATGCAACAGCGAAGGTTATTACCAGCTCTATGTTCCCGCTGACAGCCTGTGGCTATTAGAGGCGAGTTTTCCGCCGGACTTCCTCCCCGATTTCGGCCAGGTAATGGTCGCCGAGAATGAAACCGTTACCGTAAACTTCGAACTTGAACCAAAAGTTGAAGTCCTTTTCAAAGCCCAATTTGCCAATCCCGGCGATGTTTCCTACCGTGAATTCTTCGTTAGGGGAACGTGGGATGAGGATGGCTTCTGGAGACAAGAACCTTCGGATGAGTTTGTTGTCCTCCGGGATGACGGAGTTGCTCCCGATGAAGTTGAAGGCGACGGAATTTTCACGGGAAGCAATAAACTCGCGACTGACCTTGACCATACCTATGAGTGGGCATTGTTCTGCGAGGAACATATTGAAGACAACAGCGCCTTTATGCAATTCGGCGCGTCGTTCACAATCACCGACCCGGGCAATCCTCCGGATATACCAATACTGCAGGTCAATCCATCCGGAAGCGATCCCAACTGGGGAATAAGCGCTCGGGGAACTAATGGAATTAATATCGACCTTGTCGGCGGAGTGAATTCCGACCCCTATAAATGGGGAGCGGCGATAGAGCTGACCGAGGGCGAGACTTACAGATTCATCCTCAGGGTTATGCACAGCGACCAGCCCCATTATGGCGTTGGTGGTGTCGGCGGCGATTCGATCGAGTATGCATGCACCTTTAGCGGTTCTTATGATATAATATTCAATGACCGCGACGATTCATATCTAATCCAATTGACCGGCACTGAAGGTCCGCCGACGTATCTCTCCTGCGCTAACGGCCTTGACGGTCATATCCCGGTATCATGGATGCCTCCGGGTACGGTGGAGAGTACGGAGTTGATTTACGACGACGGGCAGTTGCAGAACGGCTATTATTATTACGCTTACGATGCCATAATGGCGACTATGTTCGTACCGCCTTCTTATCCATGTATAATCGATTCAGTACTTGTCCGCGTTTTGACCGAAGGTGATCCCTACTGGCCATGGCCTGATCAAACCCACGACCCGGTTAAGATTACCGTGTGGGTTGATAACGATGGCAACGGTCAGCCGGACGATTCGGTTTTCTATGCGGAAGCGACTGTGCCAGATGGTATCGGGGAATGGATCAGGGTTGATGTACCCGATATTGACATTCCCAATGGTACAAATTTCTGGGTCGGAATGAGTAATATGGAAGGCGGTGGAGAAGAAGGAATAGGGCTTGATTTAAATACGGATTATCCTGCTCATAAATGGTCGAGATTCCAGGGCAGTTGGGGTTTGGAAAGCACTTATGAGGGCGACCATATGATACGGGCGAAGGTCTTCATCAATGAAGGCACAAACGCCATGCAGTATGAAAACCTTCCAACGGGCAATACTCTGCCGGAGAATGGTTTGAGCCTTGCCCAGAGCGGTTCCCGCACCAGCGGAACCGGCGCGGTTATGCCCGGCCTTTCGGCAAGCAATGGCGATGGTTTCCCGGACCTCGACATTTACTTCCCGAAAATTGTTATGCCCAAAAATGGGTTCGTGGGGGATGATATTCAGGTGCTTTCGGGATACAATCTTTACCGCTCCACAACCTCCGGTCCTTACGGGCAAGGCTTGAAAATAAACGACCAGTTGATAACCGAAACCCAGTATGATGATTGGGGTAATGACCAATATGGCCCGATTGCGAATGGTCAGCTATACTATTACGAAGCTACGGCGGTGTACGATGTTGGCGGAGGCGATTATGTAGAGATCGGACCTTCGAACGAGGCTACCGGACAGGCGGAAAATCATCCGCCGGCAGTTCCTCAAAATCTTGCCGGGGATGTGAGCAATCATACCGTAACCCTTTGGTGGACTCCCAACACGGATTATGATATTGACCGCTACAATATCTATCGCAGGGATTACAACCAGAGCGAGTTCAATCTCGTGGGCACGGTTAATCATCCTGATACTACCTTCAGCGAGTATATCGCTGTTGATGGAATTTACCGTTATAAGATAACCGCGGTCGACGCCGAGGATGCCGAGTCCGGTTTCTCGCGGCATATAGACTTGCCGGTTGGATTGATTCCGCCCGGCGTTTTGCAGGCGAGCGACGACGAGGAATTCCAGATATCACTTCGCTGGAGAAATCCCGGCGGTCTCCCGGTCAGGCAGGATCTCAAGGTGGCGATGTGTATCGCTGATTATGACAATGCCCACCAGGAAGTCGCTGACACCCTGCTCGCTTCAGGGGAAGCCGAAGAAGTTGATTTCATCGATTGCCAGAATGGTACCCCGAGCCTTGACGTGTTACTCGAGTATGACGTTGTAATCGCGTGGACCAATTATACATTCGCCGATCCGGAAGCAATGGGCAATGTCCTCGCGGATTATATCGATGAAGGCGGAGCGGTTGTTGGATGTGAGTTCATGTACTACGACGGCTGGGCTGTCGGCGGAAGATATATGACCGATTATTCGCCCTTCACTCAGGCAAACAGCGGTTATGTCAATGTCAGCCTTGGTGAATATGATCCCGGGCATCCGATTATGAGCGATGTTGAGGACGTTACCGAGTACTTCTGCCATGATGTACAGGCGGCAGAAAACGCGGAGGTAGTAGCTTCATGGGATAATAACTGGCCCTTCGTAGCTTACAATACCGATAATCCTAATGTAGTCGGCATCAACGGTTATCTCGGATTGCCCAACAGGCAGTGGGGCGGCGATATGTTGACCGTTGTTATAAACTCAGTTGTGTTCGTTACCAGCGGCGGTGGGATAACACCTGATGGCTACCGGTTATATAAAGCCGATAGCGAATCGGGTCCCTTCCAGCTCCTCGATGAACTTCCGGGCGAACAGAACGATTATGTCGACTTCCCGGTACCCAACGCGGTCGATTATTTTTATAAAGTTACCGCGCTTTACGATGGCGATGAGTCCGATCCTTCCAATACAGCGGTTGGACGGGGCATGAACTACGCTCCGGAAGCGCCCACCGACTTGGATAATTCCGTTACCGGTTACAATGTCGATTTAACCTGGGAATTCACCAATAATATGGGCGACCTCGATTACTACAATGTCTACCGCAAGCGCGGTTTTGACGGCGAATTTGATATTGTCGGTACATCAACGATGGAATCGTTTACGGACAATATACAGGAAGGCGAAGATGATGTTTACCTTTACAGGGTAACGGCAGTCGATAACGGCGATCCCGGCCTTGAAGGAGAACCATCAAATACATCACAGGCGAACGTAGGAAACCTTCCGCCCGGCAACCTTCGGGGTATGAGCAACCTCGATGGAATGGTCGAGTTGCGTTGGACCGAACCTGGTGGTCTGGGTATGAGTACCGAAATCGCCTATGACGATGGAGAACTCGCGGAAGCCTACTATTATTACGCCTACGATGCTATTATGGCGATGATGTTTGAACCGCCTGCTTATCCCTGTATAATCGACTCGGCGATTGTTCATGTATTGACCGAAGGCGATCCGTACTGGCCATGGCCGGATCCGACTCATGATCCCGTTGTTATAAGCGTATGGCTTGACAGCGATGGCAATGGTTCCCCCGATGATTCTGTTTACGCAGTTGAAACGGTTGTGCCCGATGGCGATGGCGAATGGATCAGGGTTGATGTTCCCGATATTGATGTTCCTGAAGGAACAAATTTCTGGATTGGCATGAGCAACCTTGCCGGAGGCGGTGAAGAAGGAATAGGGCTTGATGTGGCAACAAACTTCCCGCAGAATAATTGGTCGCGGATCGATGGCCAATGGGGCATTGAAAACAGCTATGAAGGCGACCATATGATCCGGGCTATGGCATTTGTTGCCGGTGTGATGGACGAAAATTCCGGTGAACAAACCAGTATTTCCCTTGCCCCCGTTGGTAATCAACCATTGAACAGATCCGCATCGAAGGCTGTTGCTCCTGTTTCCATGGGGACAAACCCTGGGACTCCGGGGACTACGACCGTGAGTTTCTCCGGAATGAACATACAGATACCTTTTGATATCACCGAAATGCTCGGCTATAACCTCTATCGCGATACCGAACCGGGTGTGCCGGTGGATCCAGAACACCGCGTGAACACCGGATATATTCCGGAAACTTACTACGAGGATACCGGTCTGGAGAACGGGACTACGTATTATTACGTAGTTACCGCCGTTTACGACAACGGTTCCGGGCCCGAAGAATCGAACCCGTCCAATGAAATTTCAGCAACGCCGATGATGCCGGCGATGATGGAAATGGAACCGGGAGAGTTCGATGTAGCCGTAACCGCCGGCGAGATTCATCATGAGAACCTGCACATAACCAATCCCGGAGGGTTGGAGCTTGAGTTCTCATTGGTTCCGACTATGGATAACTTCCTCTACAGCGGGGGAACAACGCCGGAACAAGGCGCGAATGCTACCGGCAGGTTCTTCGAAAATTACGAAGATAAACCTGCCGGGCCTGGACCCCAAGGGGAACCGGTAACTCTCGATTCCGGCGGGCCTGATGATTTCGGTTATACATGGATTGATTCGGATGAACCGAATGGTCCGGTTTACAATTGGGTCGATATCGAAGGACGCGGTGTGCCGATTTCGATGTACGATGATGACAACCAGGGGCCGTTCAACCTTGGGTTCGATTTCCCGTTCTACGACAATACCTTCGGGTCAATTCGAATCTGCTCAAATGGTTTCCTGAGTTTCACCTCTACCAGTACGCAGTATTCGAACTATCCGATCCCTGACCCGAACCAGCCTACCAACCTGATTGCTCCTTTCTGGGATGACCTTAATCCTTCGCAGGGCGGTATGGTATATTACTGGGCCGGAGATGATTCATTCGTAGTAAGCTGGATAAACGTGCCCCATTACAGCACGGGTGGTCCGTATACCTTCCAGGCGATCATCACCCCTGACGGTAAGATAACATACCAGTATCAGGATATGAATTACCCGGATAATGACGCCACGGTTGGTATTCAGAACGCTAACGGCACAATTGGATTACAGGTTGTGTATAACGCCCCGTATATACATAACGACCTCGCGGTGCAGTTCACGCTGGGCTGGTTGAGCGTCGAACCCCGTGGCGGGGCAGTTGAGCCCGGCGGCGAGATGGATGTCGATGTTATCTTCGATGCTTCCAATCTCGAATCGGGCGTATATACCGGCACTATAATGTGTCATGGCTGGGATATGAACCATAACCTCGATGATGTTGAAATACCGGTTACCCTGCGCGTGTCGCCTACAACTATCGGCGATGACAAACCGGCATTGCCGACTGTCTACAGGCTGGCGCAGAACTATCCCAATCCGTTCAACCCGGTAACCCAGATAAGGTATGACCTGCCGAAAGACAGCAAGGTCAGATTGGAGATATTCAACATCCTCGGGCAAAGGGTGCGTACCTTAATCGATGGGATGGAAACCGCGGGTTACAAGACAGTTGTCTGGGATGGAATGAATGATTCCGGCCAGAGGGTGACCAGCGGGATTTATTTTTATCATCTGAAGGCCGGCAAGTTCGAGGCCGTGAAAAAGATGACCATAGTTAAGTAAGATCCGTCCGTTTTTTTCTAAACAGGCGCTTGCGCTAAGCGGGCGCCTGTATTATCTTTCAGGCGAAGTGGTAGTAATCGCTTTATACAGTAATTGATAGAGTTATCATATCGGATGTAATGAGTAAAACAAGCAAAACCACGGAAACTTGCCCCATAGCATCGGTGATAAGGTTATTCCGTTTTATATTTTATGGCTTGATTATAACTGTCATAATTCCACTAAGAGCGGGGGCGGTTGGCTATTTATCATTCCAGAGTTATGATTCGCTGTCCGCCGATCCGGTTTTCTCCCGGCTTTTTATCTGGGAGCAAAATATGCCCGATCCTATAATAGATTCAACCGATGTCGGCGGTTACTATTTCAAAGAACTTGAACCGGCGGCTTCTTATCAAATTACCGTTTCCAACTCGCCTTACTATTTCACCGATTCCACCACTTTCGAAATCCTTGATAACGAAACAACCTATGTTCAGTTCGGGTTGGAACCGAAAATGGAAGTAAATTTCGTTATATACGTTGCTAACCCGCAGAATGCCTACTACCGGAATTTCTATGTGAACGGCACCTGGGATACCGGCGGCCGTTATAATGATATCCCGGATGAGCAAGGTTATGTTTTTCTAAATGATATTGGTAATCCCCCTGATCCTGATCCAATTGATGGTTATTTCAGCGGAGTATATTACCTGGGCATAGACTCGGTGAATAGCTATTCATGGTCAGCCCATTCCGAACGCTGGCTTTATAATGACAGTTACCTTCAGGATGGAATTTCATTCCAGGTTCTCGGCGATTCCAGACGCATTTTCCCTGATACGCTTTATCTCAATCCCTCGGGCGGTGATCCCAACTGGGGCTTCAGCGCGTACAGCTCCGGTGGGGGAGAGATAGATTTAAACCGTGATGGCTCAACATGGCGAAGATGGATTCCGTTGGAAGCGGGGCAGAACTACCCGATTATATTCAGGGTTATGCATTCGGATTTTTCTACTTACGGGCAGTATGGAGTAGGGGATGACACGATTCAATACTTTTGTCCACAGAGCAGGAGTTATCTTTTCGAGTTCCGCGATAACAGTGATTCCTATTCTATTTCATTGAACTATCAGCTCCCCCGTCTGGGGCATTTTCCCGATTCATTTCAATTTGTACTCGATACCGATACAGTAGCGGTTGACACTTTGAGGCTCTATAATTTCGGTCAGCGCAGTTTGACCTATTCTCTGGAAACCTATGTTGATTCATTCGCCTATGATATTCGCGGACCATTTTCCAATCCCGATGGTTATGGATATATCTGGACCGATTCGGAAAAATCTCCTGATTTGAACTATTACTGGCTGGATATCGAGGACGAGGGAATTTTGGTGGAAGGCTTGGAGGATGATAACTACGCCGGACCCTTTTATATCGGCTTTCCTTTCAGGTTCTACGGGGAATATTACGATAGTTTCTACGTCAGCTCCAATGGCTACATCTCGCTGGGAATACCATCTTCTGAACCGGAGAATTACTTTCTCCCCAATCCTGAAGCTCCCCCGAATATAATCGCCCCCTACTGGGATGATTACAAGATGCAATTGGGAGGGAGGGTTCTTTATAAATCAACTTCCGATTCTCTTATTGTTTCATTTATCGACCTTGTACGGGCCGATGGCGCGTATCCCTATATTTTTCAGTTGATACTCACCGATGAGTTTGAAATTGTATATCAGTTCGACGCGTTGATACCACCGCTTGCGCGCGCCTCTACCGGTATGCAGAATTCTGATGGTTCTCTCGGCACAAATATCGGGTTCCGTAACGGGACCGTTGGAAATACAATGACCTTCGGAACATATCCAACCTGGCTGGGAATGGACAGGCTGGGAGGATTTATATCGGCTGGAAGGTTCAATTACGGGAAAATATCCATCAGAAATGAATTTACTCCACCGGGAATTTATGACGCCCGTATAAGGGTAGTTTCCAACGACCCCGATACTATCAACGGCAGGGTTACGATTCCTGTCAGGATGCAAACCACTTTAACCGGAATTGACGAGGAACGGGGCGAAAGAGCGCTTCCCGGAAAACCGTATTTGGCGCAGAATTATCCGAACCCCTTTAATCCCGCCACCACAATCAACTTTTTTATTCCTCAATCCTCTGCGGTTACCCTCGAAATTTATAACCTGCTTGGTAGAAAAGTTGCTGTTTTGATGGATGATGATTATATTGGACAGGGTAGTTACAGTGTCCAATGGAATGGCAAAACAGATAACGGTAAGTTGGTATCATCGGGCTTGTATTTCTACAAGCTAACGGCGAAAGAAACTTCTCTTGTGCGTAAGATGTTACTAATTAAGTAAATAACATATTTTGAATAACGGAGGTTAATAATGGATAGACGGTTTCTGGGGCTGATTTTCCTCTCAATAATCACTATTTGTATGCAAAGCATTGTTTCGGCGGGTGAAGTGAATTTCGCTCTGCGTGACCATATAATGCAAAATGATGCGCAGGATAAGACGCCTGTGCTGGTAATTATGGCTGACCGGGTCGATTCCAAAGCGCTTGTTAACCAGTTAAAAGCGGAGAATGTTACCCTTGCTGAACGCCATACGGTTGTTGTAACAGAACTTATGGAAAAAGCGGCATCAACCCAACCTCCGGTAATCGCTAAAATTGAAGATTTAATGAAGCAGGGGAAGATCGATGATTATACTCCCATCTGGGTTACAAATGTGATCGCTATGACCGCTACCCTCGATGC
>WJIJ01000130.1 GCA_014730345.1 Candidatus Zixiibacteriota bacterium
GAACCACGTCGCCGGATACAACGGCTTCAATATGGACAGTTGAACCGTTACCCGCCTCCCCGTCAAGTATCAAGAGGTTATTGGCGTAGCTACCCGAAAATTCGGTATACTTAACATCGACCTCGTTTCCCGTTTGCACGAATATCCATTCGAATTCCATAGCGGAACTCTGCTGGCCGTCATCGAGCCTGACCGTTATATTCCAGGTACCGCTTATCTGGTTGACGATTGAGTTGGTAGCATTATCGCCGTCACATCCGGTTAATGACAGCATAAGGACCACCGCAAATAAAAGTATCGTCAGTTTACAATTGCTCTGTTTCATCAACAACTCCTTTCCCGGCAAAGGTGCGGGTTATCCATTTCAGGTTGGTTATGTTAACGGGTTTTGATGTAAAATAAGACGCTCCCAGGTCTATGCATTGAGCGATTAATGAGCGCGAGGTGTGCGATGATATTATTACTATGGGTATATCAACTTTCCCGTCTTCCCTTAAATTCTGGAGGAGGGAAATTCCCTCCTCCTGCCCCGCTCCGGTTCCAACCCCTGAAAGGTCTAAATCTAAATATATAATATCCGGCCCAAAACGTTCTATTTCACCGTAAGTATCTGCCAATGTGGAAATGAAACTAAAGACGAATTCATCGCCCATTAGAAAAGCATTGCTTTCGGCAAATTCTATATCATCCTCGATATGCAATATCCTGATTTTCGAAGGTCCCTTTTCGTCCATTTCCTTCCCATGCGTTTAAGTTTGGCATTTAGACTTTCTTTATTACTTCACTTAATCAAAAAAGATGCCATAAACCCCGCGACGCCAAAAACTTTATTAAGTTAAATAAACACAGGGAATTAGAAGAATGAGAAAAATGGATAAGCCCCTGAAAAAAACGATAAATGTCAACTCAAGTTGACGGCTGCTTATGACAATACCTGTAATCAGTTGATTTATAATTGGTTGTAATGTCAACCGGCGTTGACATGAATGGCAAACTAAATCGACTTCAACGCTACTCTAAAAGTAGTGCCTTTACCGGGTTCGCTATTTAAAACCTTGATATTCCCCCCGTATTTTTCAAGAGTCTGTACCACGAAATATAAACCATACCCACCGTTTTCTTTGGAAGAGACTCCGCGCTTGAAAATCGTTGATAAGTTGTCCTCGTCGATACCGGCTCCAGTATCCGCTATATCTATGATAATCGATTCCTGTCCTTTTTCGATTGTGATTGACAACGTTTTCCCGGTCGAATCGCGCATCGCTTCAATTGCGTTGGATAGCAACTCCTCGACTAACATGGAAAGATCCTCTGCTTTTATGTGGGCGAGAATGACGGGGTTTCCGGTAATGTCGATTTTTCCAAGCTGGATATTGAGGTTGGCGAATTCATTAAAACATGATTTTATTACTTCATTTATAATCTGAACCGGATCGCATGAATAGTACTTCATCAGCGATCTGCGGGATGAACGGATTTTGTCCCTGATCAACTCGAGTTTAGTTACTGATGCGTTTTGCATATCGGCAATCGTTTCAATTCGATAATTGCTGTCCTTAATATCCGCGATGGCGTTATCGAATTCTTTGAACATCTCCATAATCCGGCCATTCTTTCTTCCCGTCTCAAAAATATCCAGCTTCCCGCATATTTCTTCCAACAATGCTCTTGTATGGTCGATGTAGACATCAATAGTGTTACCCAATCGCCTTTTGTATTCTTCAACCTTTCCCCCTTCGGTTTTCGGGTTGCTCAGATACATTGTTATCAAATCGAGGTTCCTGATCGGAAGTTTACCGTGGCCGAAAGCATTAAGTAATTCAAGCAATTCATTACGCAGGGTTGAGGAAAATTCATCCCGCCTTTTCTGCCTTCGCCGTCGTATTGATGCCGGGTTCAGTTTCAATGTGCCTGTTATTCCTAAAATGATTCCTGTAACAAGGATTATAATCATTGTCCCGGTCCGTTGGGTCTCGAAAAATGCGACAAGCCTGTTTGTAACAGGATTAGGCCTAATTTTATAAATGTAATTGGCAAAAGGATTTTTATCGCGGTCTCTCATAATAATGATTTTTCCATCAGGGACGTCAGGATGCGTCATAATTGCCCATGGGTTTTGATCGAACTCTTCGCTTAACTTAATATTTAAATCAGAGTCCAATACAATTAAGCCCCCGCTCGATTTGAGGAAAATCTCATAGTTATAATCATTTTCGATATCAAGGATATCCAACAGCCAAATCGATGTTTCGAAATTAACGGAAATAGAATCTGCCAAATCTGCGTTCTGGACACTGAGCCGGCCGTTCTTTCTTCCCACTATTATTTCCTCCAGCATATCCCTGTTCATATCGAATACCTTGAATCCCATCAAAGATTTACCCGTTGGACGGTATTTCTTGACCTTGCCGGTCGACGGATTCCTCACCTGCAATCCGTATTCGATATCTGAACTGCTGGCCGGTCCCGTAGTATAGTTGTTGATAATTACGGTACCTTCATGCCCGGTAACCCTGCCGATATGAAAACTCGCGGGGACGAATGGATAAGTTACGCTGTCGGCCCATAAACGATTCCCATTGAGGTCGATACAGTGGAGATTGCCGGTGTTATCCTCAAAACCCCCTGCTGTCCGTCCGTTTGAGCAAGGCCATGTAGCGAGGAAGAGTAAATTTTCACCGTATTCTTTGATATTGTGGATTTGATACTGGTTTATGATACCGGCGGTCGAATATTTCCAGAGCACCGAGCCATCTCTCCCGGACAATGCGATAACTCCGCGGGGGGCATTATCATAACCGGTGGCTACCATTGTTACATAATCCTCGGTTTTATCCCCGTCAATATCAATCGCATTGCATCCATTAATGGTAACATCGATTACCTCGCGACCCGGTTTGCTGTAGTTTATGGAAGCTTCTATGGTATCGGAGGATACCGCTTTATATGGTTTTGAATCACTAAATCTCCAGATTTCGAGAAAGTAACCCTTCGGACAAACCTGGGTAAAGATAAAACCCACTGCCTCGTCATCGGTATTATAAACGACAGCCGCGTCAGTTTTCTCCAGGGGGGTATGATGATGATGCTCCGCGGTCTCGTTGTGAAGCTCGTTGAGCTTATAGAGGAGGAATTCGTAAGGAAGTCTTCGCGCGCCGACAAGGTAGTAAGGATAAGGATCATCAACCTTATAATATGGCTCGATATTCCCTTCGCCTATCTCATCTAAATACTCAATCCTGTATTCTTTATCCCCGTTTTCACTGTTACCCGGGATAGCGCTCACAGTTAGGGCGAATAAAATAACTATAATGAGGAATAATACCCTAATTGCCATTTTCCGTTTTAATCCCGAACTTGTTGATCAAGTTATATAATCCCTGCCTTGATAATCCCATGCTTTCGGCGGTTTTGCTGATATTGCCATTGTAAATCTTAAGGCTTAACCTGATATAATCTTTCTGATATCTGTTTATAACCTCTTTCTTGCCAACTTCGTAATTGGGAAGGTCTGACATTCCCGTAAGATTAATTCCCTGCAGATCCTGCGCCTCAAGCTTGTCGTCCTTACAGAAAATCAGACTGCATTCAAGTATATTTTCAAGCTCCCGGACATTTCCATACCAGTTATACGCCGACAGGGCCTTCATAGCGGAGCTGGTGATGCGGGGTACCCTCTTATTCATCTGTTTACATTTCTTCTTGAGGATATTCTCGGCCAGAAGGGGAATATCTACCTTCCTGTCCCGAAGCGGGGGGACATTTATCTCTATCACCTTTACCCGGTAATAAAGATCTTCCCGGAAACTTCCATCTCGCACCATTTGCATAAGCTCCCTGTTAGTCGCCGAAACCAGCCTGAAATCGGAATTCATTTCTTTCGGGGAACCAATTCTCTGAAATGACCCGTCCTGCAATGTTCTTAGAAACTTGGACTGCATCTCCCATGGCAGTTCTCCGATTTCATCCAGAAATAAAGTCCCCCCATCGGCCAGTTCGACCTTGCCAATATGTTTTTGAATAGCCCCGGTAAAAGAACCTTTTTCGTGCCCGAAGAACTCCGATTCGAAAAGCTCCCTGGGAATGGCCGCGCAATTAACCGATATAAAAGCGCCTTCGCTGCGCTTCGAGTATTTATGCAATGACCTCGCGACAAGCTCCTTACCGGTACCCGATTCACCGGAGATTAAAACCGAGCTGTCATTGGGAGCGGCTATCTTGATAACCTCACGAATTTTTCGGATGGGCTCCGAATCCCCCCAGAATTCGCCTTTAAGCTGGTCGATTTCCGAACGGAGATAATTCAATTCCCTTTTATTTTTTGCCGATGTCAGCGCCCTGAAGATGGAAGCCTTTAATTCTTCAATCTTTATGGTTTTGCCAATATAGTCGTCAGCCCCCATTTTCATAGCCTTGACTACCGTATCCACCGACGTGGTGCCGCTGATCATAATTACGGGAATATCGACGGCGTCCTCCCTCAATTTTTCCAGTAAATCCATTCCGGAAATACCAGCGCCAAGGTCAATATCCAGTAATACAGCTTCTACTTTGCGGTCGTAAATAATCTTTATGGCTTCTTCACAAGTAACTGCCGATTCTATATCAAATGATTCTGATAGGATAAACCGGAGATGATCAATAAACTCGCGGTCATCGTCGATAATTAATATTTTCATAAATATCCCATCTTAATCGGAAACAAACCTATAATACCAATAAAACCGCGGGATGTAAAGTAAATAGAATCATCAGGGTTACGACGTGATTGGTATAGGCGTGAATAACTCAAAAAAATATCAGGGATATGGAAAGAAATTGCGAATGATTATTCCTTCCTCACAATTTTTAAGGAGGTTCCATTGGCTCTAAGTCAAGGTCGTCTGTTTAAGCTGATTTTCTTCCTTTTCATCAACTATCCGGTTTAACGCCCCGATTACCTTGTAAATCTCCATTTCTAAAGCGGGGAGCAAAACCTCTATCTCGCCCCATTTTTCCGCTTTATTTAAGTTATTCAGGTCGTTTATAATCCTGTCCAATGATTTTGCCGAAAAGTTGATAGTCGCGCTGTTTATCGAATGCAAAGAGCGCGAGAATTGCTGATTATCGCGGTTTTTCAATGCTTCCTTCAACACCCCCATAGTTTTAGGGCAGTTCGCGGAAAAAATATCGACAATCTCTTTGAGCATCTTGCGGTCATTATCGATTCTTTTCAGCAGGGAGTCTACAGAAATAATATCCTGAATATTCTCAGGATCCCTGTGTTCATTTAGCGAAGTATTATCTGCCGGTCCCGGCTCGGGTTTATCCAGGTACTTGCTCATCTCGATGAATAATTCTTCGGCCTTAACCGGTTTCGATACGTAACCGTCCATGCCACCCTCGATATATTCTTCCTTGTCGCCTTTCATGGCATTAGCGGTAATAGCGATAATAGGGATATGTTCACCCGTACCCTCTTCCAGTTTCCGGATTTCAACGGCGGTTTCCATACCGTCCTTATGGGGCATTTGTATATCCATCAGGATTATATCATACTTGTTTTGACCAATTTGACGGATTACTTCGTTTCCATCACTTACTACATCAACGGAGAAACCATTTTTTACTAACATTGTACTTATGACCCTCTGATTTACCGAATTATCCTCGGCCAAAAGTATATTGTATCTCCGATTTTGTTCCTTCACACCATGTTTGGTAATTAGCGGTTTGACTTTTTCCGGGGACCGGGCGCGGTTCAGTATGGTGGAAATCATATTCTGCAGGACATTTTTTTCGATAGGCCGCGTAATATAGCCATCAATCCCGATTTCCCGGCATCTCGCTCCTTCTCCTCTACTTCCCGTTGAAGTAATTAACAGGATCGCGGTTTGCGAAAGATCCGGGTTGCTTTTAATTGTCTTAGCGATTCTAAAACAATCGCAATCCAGAATTGCCGTGTCCAGGATTAACAACGATACTGCCTTATCGGTATGTTTAGCCCGGTAAAGGTATTCTATAACCTCACTTCCGCCGGA
The DNA here is from genome assembly GCA_014730345.1 of Candidatus Zixiibacteriota bacterium. GTDB lineage: Bacteria > Zixibacteria > MSB-5A5 > UM-FILTER-46-8 > UM-FILTER-46-8 > WJIJ01. Next base: position 6,021 of record WJIJ01000130.1, read on the forward strand.
AGCGCAAGTTATATCCATCCCCCAGTTTTTAAACAGTTCTATATAAGTATTGCCGGAAGTGAATTTATCCTCGACTATCAGTGCTCTTAAATTTTTTAATGCTATTATGCCGCTACTCCGCTCTTTATCCGAATCATCGCTAAACTTAAATTTAGCCGTAAAGTGGAACGCCGAACCGGGACCTCCAATATCCCGTTCATTTACGGGGCTCTCCGCCCAGATCCCGCCTCCCATAAGGGTTACCAGCTTCCTGGATATGGATGTTCCAAGCCCCGTACCCCCGAATTTTCTGGTGGTTGATCCATCGGCCTGAGTAAAACTCTCGAATATGTGGTTCTGTTTTTCCTTTGGAATTCCTATACCAGTATCGGATACAACAAAATGCAGGGTAATTTCATTACCGAGGTCGCTATCGATCTCGATGGCGATATCTATATCTCCTGTTTCAGTAAACTTGATGGCGTTTCCGATAAGGTTAGTTATCACCTGTCTCAGTCTTGTGGGGTCTCCATAAAGTTTATCGGGTACCTCCGGGTTAATATTCAAGTTTATCGCCAATCCCTTCTGGTTCGCCTTTACGGATATCATCTCCAAAACGGAATTCAGTAACGAGCGGAGAGAAAATTCAATTTGCTCAAGTTCCAGTTTCCCTGACTCTATCTTGGAAAAATCGAGGATATCATTTATAATGGAAAGGAGATTTTCCGCGGATTCCTTGACGATATCCAGGTATTCATATTGCTCTTCGCTAAGTTCAGTATCAAGTAAAAGGTCGGTCATTCCGATGATGCCGTTCATGGGAGTGCGGATTTCATGACTCATATTAGCGAGGAATTCGCTTTTAGCTTTGTTGGCTGATTCCGCTTGCTCCTTGGCTTTTTTCAGGGCTTCTTCCGCCCGGTTTCTCTCGGTGATATCCCGGATTGTTCCCTGGATGCACTTGAATTTTCCGGACCTGTTTCTTATTATCCTGCTGTTTACCGATACAGGTATTAACCGTCCGTCTTTGCCCTTCAAGGTGATTTCGTAATCGTTAATATACCCCGCTTTTAGCAATTGAGATAATAGCTGTTTTCTCTCGTCAGGATTCGGATAGAATTGCGTAACCGGTTTTCCCTTGATATCATCCACAGTGTAACCGGCAAGACGATGGCAGGAAGGGGATATCTCGGTAACGATTCCGTCCATGTCCGTTTCATAGTATAAATCTAAGAACGATTCAAACACGGACCTGTATTTCTCTTCGCTTTCACTCAATTTTTTCAAAGATTTTTTTCGGTCCGATATATCCCTGACTATCGCCCACATTCCCACAGGGCTGTTTGCATTATCTTTTAATAAATGGGTTCTCAGTTCCACGGGGATGATATGGCCGTCTTTATGTATATATTCCTTTTCATAAATATCCGAGTATCCCCTTTCAAGAACCTGTTCCTCCAGAATAGCAGATTCAATCGGATGCCAGCGCGAGGGAGTAAGGTCTTCGTATGTCAGCACCTGCAATTCCTCGAAACTGTAACCGGTCATTTTCTGGAAATATGTATTGCATTCGATTATTTTGCCGGTCATATCGACCATCGCGGAACCGTCCCTGAGATTCTCATATAAATCACGAAATTTGTGTTCGGATTTTATAAGCGCTTCCTCCGCCAATTTCCTCTCGGTAATATCGGTGGTTAAAATTAGCGCCGCGTACAATTTTTTATCTTCATCGAAAAGCGGATATATCGTATACATCACCGCCAACTCAATTTTACCGTCCTTGAGAATATGCCCTTCATTTTTAACGGGTTCATTACTTACCGCCATTTCATTAATTGAGTTTTCCCACTGCGTGAATAAAGGAGCGGGGATTACCTTTCCTAATGGCGTTCCGAATTGAATTTTGTTCCCGGCCCTGAAAAACACGGTTGTCCCCGGATTACAGGATAATATCTTAAATTCGGATTCACTTAAGTCGCATATAATGATAGAAATATCCTGGGCGGCATCGTAAATATTGCTGATAATTGACCCTTTATATTCCAATTCCTTCCGGGTCTCCTTTAGCTTTAGATAATTCTTATTAAAATGGTTCGCGGATTGCATAAGGCTCGCGGTATATAATATCGCGGTAACCCCGATATAGATGGAGAATTGGTCCCCAAGCTGGAATTGGTTTATTATTATCGGTACTAATAAAGCAAGAATATAAACATAGCTTAACCTCAACATCGGATAGTGAAACGCTACCGAACCCGCCGCGATACCCCCAACTATCAATAACAGGAACACTTCATAATGAATGGGAATATCATTAGTAACCATTACAACCCCGATACCCCAGATCAATCCCTGGATAAGCGTCAGTGAAACGAACATGAAAAAGTATATGCTGTCAGGAATTTTCCTGCCTAACCGAGGATTATGAATTATCGCCCGGGCACAGCTGACAACGACTACCAGCATCATCCAGACAGCTATGGCAGAAAAACTAATGGAATCTCTTAAGAGAAGATATACGATAATTATCAGGGCAACATGGATAAAAGGTATCTTTTTACTGGCACCGTAGAGGTCATCTAAAAGGTACCTGTCCATGCCGAAGAATCGTTTCAGGAGCCCCACGTTGTTTCCTCAAAATAAAACGGTTGTATTCTTTTGCCAGCCAGAACTATTTCTTAGTAAAATATATCGACACCTTTTAAGTAAATGTAAAAAGAGAGTTTAGGATAATTAATAATTATTTTCATTAGCCCGCGGACTTTTAAAAATACTATAAATTACAGTAAAAATACTGATATTTTATTAATATGCGTAAATGAAAATTACGGTATTACTATACAGTGGTAAAGTTTCACGCCTTATCAATCCGCTTTATACAGATTTCCTCGCGCGATTTCAATGGACAAATTAAGCTCCCCGGCAAGTACCAACATCGTTAAATACGCCGCGAACTCACGCGCGCTGTTTATCCCCATTACCTGCATCATTTCGCGGCCCAATGGCGGAACCGCGCCTTCAGTGGATGATATAGTACCCGCCTCGATATTGGGCATTTCAACGCCATAGATGATATTTCCGCCTTCACCGTAACATATTATCTTCTGTGTGGAGGATACCAGCGGAGCATGCGGATTGATTTTAGCGGCCTTATACACCCCCGCGATTATTTCGCCGCCCATTCCTGTATGATGAAGCCCCCCGAGTTTTTCGGCGCCTTTGGAATCCATCCTGACGATATCCAGAAAATCCTCGCTTGTTTTCCCCGTCAACTTTTCGAACTCGCTTTCCGGTATGGATAGCCGGGCAAGGCAGTATCTGCCCCTTTTATTCCGGTATGATGGCTTTAAGTCACCGTCATAACCCTGTATAATTCCACTCTGTAAAAACTTGATACCGGCGCTTCCCAATTTTTCATCGATCATCTTTTTAGCTATACCGGCCGCCTTGCTGATTGCCCCATGCCCCCGGTATAGGTCGAATTCAGCTGTGAAATCAATAAACAGGTATATCCTGCCCATATCCTCCACAGGCAATAATTCAATAAATTGGACATTTCCTCTCCATTTGGAAAGGCTGATATTCATCTCCTCCCGAACTGCGTACAGGAAATCCTCAATTAACTGCAACGCCTGTTTTCTCGAGGATTCATCAGGGAACATGTAACCCAGGTTCCGGCACGCCCGCGCCGTTTCCGTGACTTTAATATCCGCGCCGCCATAGCGCTTGATAAAAAAACCGCCCCTTGTTACGCCGATAGGACCAAGTCCGGTGCCATACTGTAGAATCCCGGTGAATTCTTTTTCAATATCTCCATGGCATTCAAAATTTCCACAGTAAGAGAAGTAATCATCTATGCCCCCGATGTAGTTGGCGGTCAACGGATACGTCTTCTGTGGTTTATCTTCGATAAGCTCTTCCCCGCATACAGAACAATACCTGTTATTATCGAATGCCGCTAACTGGTAGGGGATAGAACACACACCGCATTCGAGATTTACAAGATAAGGTTTTTCCGGCAGTGTAAGGTATTTAATATCCACGCCGGTGCGCTCTCTAAGATACCTCCTCCGAATTTTGGCCGAAAGCCTGTAGTTTTCCGGCGGTATCAAACTGTATGTTTCTTGCAGATGCGATTCCACCTTCCATGGCGGAATTTTCGAGCCGCTCAGAAGCTGAACGGTCTCAATTACAGCATTTTCAATAGCCGACATGTTGACTCCTGTTATGGGGTATTAATAGTTTAGTATAATTTCAATTGCCTGGAATGTCAACCGTCAATAAATGTTAAGGATTGACTGAAATCATTTCGCATAGTATAATGAAAAAATATATAGATACATTTATAAAAGAGATGTTTTATGAAGGATATTATGATTGAAACCAGGGGGCAGAAAATACTTCGCTGGACCGCACGTATACTGAGTATTGTATCGATAACCTTGTTTGCTGTGTTTCTCTTCGGCGAAGGTGATTTCAGCGATATAGGGAAGTTAAAACTCACCGAAATTACCGGATTACTCTTTTTTCCGGGCGGGGTTATAGTCGGCATGATTGTGAGTTGGAAAACAGAAGGTCCGGGAGCCGCGATTTCCCTGGGTTCATTGGCGGCCTTTTACATCCTCGATATCGCAATAACCGGTACTCCCCCAAGCGGACCTTTTTTCGTGATATTTAGTTCGCCGGCGATTCTGTTCGCTATCTATGCTTTGATAGTTAGAAAATCGAGGGGGATTAAAAGCAACGAGCCAGCCTATTGAATTTCCTCGTCGGCAATCCTCGAAAATGAATCTTCGCCGGCTTCTTCCTTTTGCTTCAGGGAATCTTTGTTTGGGGGGATTATGATATGGTCGATATACCTGTTGTTCATCAAGCGCAGGGTAGCGCCGTAGTTGGGGCGGAATTTGATAACATCGCCGACCTTCAAATCACCCTGCTCATCGCCAATGTTAACGACCGTAAGATCACTGCTGGCGCCGGCTATATTATAGTCCTCATTCATGGGGGTTAGCCCGGCAACTTCGGTGTCCAACTGCCCTATAGTTACTATAGCCCGGTAACCTCTCTGCCCGGGAGTGAAATCATTGTCATCAATTGACTCGAACGGGGTACTTACCCCGTTTTCTCCCATGGTGACCAGGCTCTTTTCCTTGATTTCGGCAACCTCGGCTTCGAGGGTTATGGCGTCGTTTCTCAGACCTCTTAGAGTACCGCCGTTTATCAAGTCGGTTCCTAAAAATACGGCTTCGCCGATCCGGAAGTGGTTTATCGTTCCAGGTACCTTGCCTTCCAATAACAGAGGAAGCAGGGAAGAAGAACCCGCGGATATCAGCGGTAAAGTATGCCCGAATTTCAATTCGAGAAGCTCCTTGTAGAGCACCAACTGCATTAGCTGGTCTTCATTGGGTATAGCCCCCGCCAGGCATCCGAGATTTGAACCAATCCCCAGTACTTTGACATTTGGTAACTTGAATATCCTGTTGTAGAACTCAACCAGTGTTCCCGGCAGGATCCCTTCGCGAAGGTCCCCGAGTTCTATCATCACGATAACCCCGTGCAGTTTATCCTGACGCTTCGCTTCCATGTTTATCTCCTCGATAATCTCGGTTTCGCTGTTCAAGCTGACATCGCCCAACTCAACGATATCCGGAATCGCCGAAAAGTAAGGAAGCCTAAGATACCAGGTTTCTATTTCCGGGGAAACTTCCTTCATCGCCCGGATATTAGCCAACCTCGATTCTCCGATAGACTTTATACCGAGTTCGTGCAAAGCCTTCAATGTCCCATGGTGGCCGCAAAGGACCTTGGTCACAAGGGTCCAGGAGGAATTATGCTCGCGCATCCATCGGTCGATTACATTGATATTATGGCTGAGGGCGTTAACGTCTATTAGAACTCGGTTCATTTTTCCCGCTTCGTTACATTATTTTATTAATCTATCGCTTATTAAGCCTTAAGTCTTTGGTGCCTCTTTCAATCGTTCCATCCCTTGGTTCCGCTTACGGTATTTCATTGTTACCGATTGAAATATATGCGCCCTATATAAATTGGATAATCCGAGTAAAAGTTATCTTTTCTATAGAATGCATTTAAACCGGTATACGAGCATGCTAAAACGATCATAGTAAGTTGTTTAATCAATCAAAACATAAATACTCGTATTCAACTTTAAAAGATACTACAAAAACCTTGTCGAGTCAAGGTCTAATGTTAGAAAGTTCAGATGTAGCTTTTATTGGCGATGTTATTGTTGATCAATCTTTGAGGGGACCGTGGAAACAAGAGTTAAAACAAATACCCCGATGTTGAATCGAAAAGGGGCTTGAATAATATAACAACGGGAAGTAATTTTTATAAGTAATATAATAAACTGAAAAGGTTATTTTTTTACTTCACTTCCTCGGCCGAACGCTTAAGGGTAATTATCTTTTTCTCGAAATCCGCGGCTCTTTCCCAAATCTCCGGATCTTCAGCGATAACCTTGTTTAATTCACTCATAAGATTCTGCCATTGATCGAAAGTCAATTCCTGGTAGACATCGTGCAGGAGTCTCTCGTTTTTGAGTTTCGCTATCATACCGCACCTTTTGATAATTGTAAGAGTTGTTCAAAATTTCATCATTCTTTCTCGTAATAATATAATCGGCGGGAATCAGGCGAACTGTAGATTATCAGGGATAATTATGGAGGATATCAGAATGTCGCACCCGCCGGAGGTTTATTTCCGGCGGGCGGATAAAGAGTTTTACTCTTCGTATTTCTTAAAAACCAGCGCCGCGTTATGTCCGCCGAAACCAGCGGAGTTTTTTATGGCATATTTAATATCGTAGTCGATTCCCTTATGGGCGGTGTAATCGAGGTCGCATTCGGGGTCCGGGTTGTCAAGGTTTATAGTGGGATGAATCTTTCCCTCTTTAACCGCCTTGGCGGTTACCACAGCTTCTGCGGCTCCGGCCGCCCCAATCAGGTGACCGATCATTGATTTGGTCGAATTGATTTTCAATTTATAAGCATGCTCGCCGAAAGTTAACTTAATGGCTTTCGTCTCCGCCGGGTCTCCCAGGGGAGTGGCAGTGCCGTGGGAATTCATATAATCGATATCCTCCGGCTTTATGCCCGCGTCATTGATAGCATTGGTCATACCCATAGCCGCGCCCTTTCCTTCGGGATGCGGTGCGGTAATATGATAGGCATCCGATGACATTCCATAACCGACTACTTCCGCGTAGATTTTAGCCCCACGCTTTTTGGCATGTTCCAGTTCTTCAAGTATCATGATAGCCGAACCCTCGCCAAGCAGGAATCCGTCACGGTCCTTATCAAAGGGGCGTGATGCCTTTTCGGGTTCATCGTTGCGCTGGGTCAATGCCTTGTAGCGGCAGTAACCGGCAACGCCTTCGAGGTTAATCGGCGCTTCCGAACCGCCGGTAACCATAAGGTCGGCCTCATTGTACTGGATATTGCGGAAGCAATTGCCGATAGCGTGAGTGCCTGACGCGCAGGTGGATACGGTTACATAATTCGGGCCCATCAGGTTGTATTTGATTGAAATCAAACTTGGCGCCATATCGCAGAACATCATCTGCAGTTTAAACGGAGAAACAAACCTCAAACCCTTGTTGAAACCAACTTTGTAATTTTCGAGAAATGTCTGTCCGCCTCCATTGGTAGTGCCTATTACACAACCGGAACGCTCAGGAACATAATCGCCTTCCTTCAATCCCGCGTCCTCGAAAGCTTCCACACACGCCGCCAGCGCGTACTGGTGATGAATGTCGATCCTTTTTGCTTCTTTGGCCGGCATGTAATTATCGGGATTAAAACCCTTCACTTCCGCGGCTATCCGGGTTATCAACTGCTGGGGTTGTTCACCCGGAGTCGGGGGGGGGACTTCGGTATCAAACTTAGTAATTTTGCCGGCTCCCGATTTTCCCGCCAGGAGTCCTTCCCACGTCTCGGTCATGGTTAATCCCAGTGCCGTTAGAGCTCCCATACCGGTTACAACAACTCTTCTTCTGCCGTTATTCATAACCTAACCTCTATTAAATTTACAATGATTTCTGGTTAAAACTGATTATCAATATAATCTTGCTAAATTTTCTAAGATATTCGATTATTTGCAAAAAGCAAGTCAGAAATTATAACTAATTTTCATAGATACTGTCTCGAGGTCCTCGCTGAGTTCGGCTTCGAAATGGATCAGGTGGGCATCGACATACGCATCGAACATCGAAAGGAAGATATAAAATGCGGTATACCACTTAAATTGGTCGTATTTATCGTTTTGGTGGCGCCACTCGTTGAAAAAACTGACCTGTCTTGCCTCGTAGTAACCAGGATCCGGGGAGGTCAGACTTGAGGAAAACGGTGGAGAAGCCGCTGTAATATCCTCCGGTACAGAGGAGTTGAATTTGTCACGGTATTCATCATAATTATTATAATTCTTTAAAAGATAATAGATTAGGAGAATCTCCCCGGCGGCCACTACCGCTGATTTAATATATTTACGGTTGTATAGCTGACCCCAGCCGGGAAATACCGCTGAGCGAAGCAATGCCCCTGTTGGATCCGGGTTAAACCGGAGCGTATCTCCATGCCTGTATAATTCCTTTGCGAGCACCGTGGTTTGTTCTGAATGGTTATGTATTTGTTCGGAATGCTTGTTTGTGATTTTATCCCCTTGCGCGGTTTCCGCTTCACCGGGTTGTTCATTCTCCGCGGCGCATATCGACACAGCCATGAAAATGGCGATAAAACTCAATATTAGCTGTTTCATTTATCCTGCTTGACGGCTTTCGCGGGTTCTTTCAGTATCTTAAGAGATTGCGGGATAATTTTAATAGATTTGTTGGTGCCTATCAGCACCGATTTATCACCATCTATATATAGCGGAACATCGGAGTCGGAGTCTATACTCACCTGGCGGCAACGGTACATGCGTATCCTCGTATTACGGGGGCGGAGACCGCTTCTCGCCCTCAATAAATCTAAGTATAACCTTAGTTTCCTACGCCTTTTAACTATGCACACATCAAAAAGACCGTCGCTGTTGTCCGCGAAAGGAGTGAATACCAATCCCCTCGGGGAGTATTTCCCTATATTTATAGTAATTATATCCAGCTTCTCTTTAATTTGCACGCTGTCGATTTTCAATATGTATTCCAGTTGTTTGCGGTTTTTGACCGCTTTGTAGTTAAGCACGAACTCATTACGGGATAGTGACGAATCGTTGTTATCAGCAAGAATCTCCAGCGCTTGCGCCTGTACCCCGAGATTTACTGAATTAACAAACGCTCGTTTGCCCGCAATGCCGGTATCGATTTTAACCACTTCTCCCTGGCTGATTATGCGCAAAGCTTTATCCAGCGAAAGGTCATTGGTGATAGTTCGGTAAAAGTCATTATTTTTGCCGAATGGAATTATACCCAACACGATACCCGTCCGGGCAAGTCCCTGGACGGCCTCACTCACCGTTCCATCCCCGCCCACAACGATGACCCGGTGGAAATTATTGCTAACCGCGTCCCGGGCCAGCCGGACGGCATCACCGGGTCCATTGGTCAGCGAGAATTCCACATCATTGAACAACTCCTCGATTTTCTTCCGGATTACCGGGATTTGTTCGTGACTGGTACCCGCGCCGGCGGAGGGATTGGCAATAACCTTAACTCTCAGTTTGCTTTTAGTTGAGTCTTTCATGCTCTTAGATATTATACGCAGAAACCGTACTATTCAAGATAATTATTCATTAATACAATATTCGGTCTATAATCATCATTACCTTAAGCGTACTGATTGAAGATATCCTTCAACTATTCTTTGTAGCTGAGGGCTCTTTACTTATGTTCAATTTGAATTGTGTCGATAAACCTTAATGAAAACCATAATTTATCACTACCCGCTTACCGGTATGACCCGGCTATAACAGGACGATAACGATGGATTTGCAGGGCAATATCGAAAAATTTTCATTGGCGGAGATTTTCCAGTTTATCGCCGCCAGCCGTAAAACAGGGACATTGGCTATCCAGGCAATAGGCACGACATCAATGGTTTATTTTCGCGCCGGGGTTGTTGTTTATGCCCATTGCTCCCCGAATAAAAACCTGCTTGGCGATATCCTCCTGCAAAATGGCAAAATAAGCGCCGGCGAACTGGAAACCGCCCTGAAAAAACAACAGGAATCGCCCGGTAAACGTATCGGTGAGATAATAGTTGAGATGGGCATCATGGAACTCGCGGAACTTGAGAAGTTGATCAAATTCCAGGTTAAGGAGATGCTTTATAATATCTTGTCTGTGGATACCGGGACCTTTAAATTCTATGAAAACCGATTCCCAACCGAAGAGACTATAACGGTTTCCATATCTACCGAAAACATAATTCTCGAAGGTGTGCGCCGGCTCGATGAGCTTTCCCGCATAAAAGACGTACTTCCGCCGCTGGATTCTATAATCAAACTGGCCCCGGCGACCGATGGCCGCAAGAGGGATATCGAACTGGAGGCTGAGGAATGGAATCTTCTGGCTTCGATAGATGGCAGATGCAGTATTAACCAGATTTTAGAGAAGACTACCATGGGGCGGCTGGAGGCTTTGAGCAGGATAAAAGGATTTATGTTAGCCGGGCTGGTCACGGTAAGTGATATAGTGGCCGATGACATACCCATGCATAGTTTAGCGGCTATCCTGGAGAAACTCGATAAGACAGTGGACAAGGTTATTTCCAATCGTTGATGATGAACAGCGGAAAGATAAATAAATTAAAATTGCAGACCATGCTGGAGAAGGTTGAGGAACATCTTAAAGCCCTCGCCCAGTATGAACTCGACCGACGGGGCGTTTTTGCCATTATCCAGCGGCTGACATCGATAATCGGCGCCCAGGAGAAAGAGTACTGGGTGCTGGAGGACAGGTTCGCGGAGCTGGAGAATTGGCTTAAAGCCGATGCCCCCGAGCTTTTAAACGCGGGGTTGGATATGCCGACCCTGCAGAGAGTTGTCGATGAATTGGAGAAACTGAAGGGATTCAGCAATGCCCGCTGGACCAGGGATTCGGATGAAAAAAGCCTTAAATTACGCAAACTCTGGGAGACTAACATTTCCATGGCCCAGACTTTCCTGCGTAAAGCGGCCAGAAAGCTTAACCTGGAATATACCCCGCTGGGGCTGGTGGAGTCGGCATCGTCGGGGGTTAAACTTCAGGATTCCAAACCGATTATTGATTCCATCCGGAACGAATATCTTCAGTTGATTCGTTACCAGGAGGAGATGCTGACCAATTTTTACGAACCGTCGCTGACCATGGTGGGTATATTGGATAATGAGATTAAAAATCTTAAACAAAGCGGCAGGGCGCGTGATGAGTTTTTCGCGGCTAACCTGCTGTATTTTTTAAAATTAAAGGAATACTCCGTACAGCCTTACGTACAGAAGTTCCAGGATTATGTAAAAGAACGGGGGAGCAAAAAAGTTAATGTTTGACTTGCATAATGACGAAAATGATTTATATTACAGGTCTCTGGAATTAATTCTTGAGGACGATTACGAGCAGTCCGGGAAGCTTTTGCAGGAATACCGGGGTAAATCGCCCGATAATCCCAAGACGGATATATTCCTGTTGCTTATGGAGTTCCGGAACGAAGTCCTCAAGATGATTGACAGATAAATCGGAATATTTTGTTATTTGGAATTTGAGGTGATTTATGGCAAAACGTCAGGCTTTCGCGGATAAAGCGAACAAGGTGAAACTGGTGAAAATTTGCCCGGTATGCGAGGGCGCTATTACCCCGACGCTTCTGGTGAAAACCGTAAAGAATAAAAGAGGCGGTTTGAACTATAAGCAACATCGTGTCGGTATCTGCAAATGCAACCAGAAGGAATTGCTGGGTTAATATAAATTATTCCAGCTTAAGCCGGAGCATAGCGCTCCGGCTTTTTTATTGCTAAATGGGGCGCTTATCCCAGTATAAAACTTGCTTAATCGAGTGATAATTATATTTTATGCGGTTATTGAGTTAACTTTCGCGGAGAAGTTGTTATGACCGAATATAATCCATGCTGGGAGTGGCGGATATTCGATAAACGAATTGAATGGGCCGAGCGGCAGAAAGATAAACTTGGAGTTCGGAAAACCCGCGAGAGCTCGGAAGTTTATTTTTTAACGCCGGAATGTGTTCATAATGTCAAGATCAGGGCGGGCAAGCTTGATGTTAAATACCTGCTGGACAAAGAATCAGCAGGCATTGAGCTGTGGGTTAGAAGATTCAAAGCGCCTCTGCCGGTACCGGGAGCGATATTAACGAAAACTCTTAATTATTTGGACTGCGACACGGCTTTTATTGACCAAAAGAGGAAATATTCGCAAGCTATGATAGCCGGTGCCCTGCCAGACGGGATTCGAACCGTCGGCGTAGACAAAAAACGATACAGCATGACTTACAATAACTGCGATGCTGAATGGGTGGAGATATATACCGGCGGTGAGAGATACGAATCTTTCTCGATTGAAAGTATTGATAAAGAAAGATTGATGGATTCGTTGAGGAAACTTGGGCTGGTTACAGCGGATAATCTCAATTATATTGAGTTCTTAAGGAATGTACATGGCATTAAATAATCCGATTTTTAACAAAAAATTTACATTTTCCAAATAATGGGCAAAGAAATCGAACGCAAATTCCTCGTTTTAAGAAATGAGTGGGATAGAAACGGCGAAGGCCTGCTCTACCGGCAGGGTTACCTTTCCGTTGATAAACAGAGAGTAGTGCGAGTGCGTGTGGTTGGCAATCAAGGTTTTATCACTATCAAGGGAATTGCCCGCGGGGCGTCGCGGGACGAGTTTGAATACGAAATCCCCTGTCCCGATGCTAATCAAATGCTCGATGAGTTATGTATCAAACCGCTTATTGAAAAGTTGCGTTATCGTGTGGAGCACGCGGGTATGATATGGGAAATCGATGAATTCAAAGGCGATAATGAGGGATTGTTGCTGGCGGAAGTGGAACTCGAGGATGAAAACCAGGCGGTCGAACTGCCGCGATGGATTGGGCAAGAAGTTACCGGGGATCCCCGTTACTTCAATTCTAACCTGGTTGCCAATCCCTACACAAAGTGGAAAGATAAGGTTTAGTGAAAATAGACAAATCCATATCCCTTCTTCTACTCATCCTCATATTTTTTCCAACCGGGATTTGCAACGCTTATCCCGATAAGCCTATTACGGTTATAGTCCACACCAAACCGGGCGGCGCCGTCGATTTGATGGTCAGGCAGGTAGCCTTGATCGCGGGCAAATATATTGACCAGCCGCTGGTGGTGGTCAACAAGCCGGGCGGTTCGGGCAGGCTGGCGCTGGCCCATGTCTATGGTAGAAAGGCCGATGGTTATACGCTGCTGGCTTTTCCGGCGGCATTTTTAGCGCCTATCCAGACCACTGACCTCGGGTTTTCGCTTGATGATTTTCATTATATAGCATGCCTGACCATATCCCCGGAGGCGATTTTCACCAATCCCAACGCTGAGTTGGTCAGCTGGGAACAGTTGTACGCGGACGCGCTTGAAAATCCCGGCCGGCAGAAATGGTGCGGTCCGGGAAGCGGCTCGCTCGACCACTTGATGGCGGTGAAGATCTGGGATGCCGCCGGTATATCTGCCAGGTGGATTCCATACAGCGGAGGCGGGAGCGCGGCGGCGTCGGTTATGGGCCGGCATAACGATGTATATGTTGGCAATCCCGAAGATATTATCGGCAGGGAAGATAATATGCACCTGGCGGCGGTGGCATCTGTAGAACGCCTCAATGCGTTCCCCGATACACCGGCATTCCTCGAACTCGGAATAGATTTGACTGATGATGTAATGTGGCGCGGTTTCGCGGTAAGAAAGGGAACCGATGCCGAAAAGATAGCCATTCTCGAAGAACTTCTTTGGAAATGTGTTCATGATACTCTCTGGTATGAATATATAGCCAAAACAAAGGTACAGCCGGTTTTTATAACCGGGAATGAATTTAAAGAAAGAGTCGACCGGGACGCGCGTTCATCCCAGAAATACCTGAAGATGGCCGGGTTCAGTCTCGGCAGTGAACCGGATAGCGCGGATTATCCTCTCGCGATATTCGGTGGATTACTGGCGGTGGTTTTCGGTGGAGTCTATTTCGGTTTCAAATCGGCAGGCAGAGGATTTAACGGGACCGCGGCGGTTTCCGCGTTTTTTCTGGCAATGGCAATCCTGTTTTACTACATGAGCACGTACTTCCCGGAGCCGGTGAAAGGTTTTATCGGCGCTTCAACGGTGCCGAGGATTTGGGCTATACTTCTGGTAACCCTGTCCCTTGGCGGAATAATCAAGGGATTTAAATCCGATGGCGGTTTGAAGAAAAATGAACAGGGTAGAATCATGATAGTGGTAATATTGCTGGGTTTGATGATAGCCTATGTAATTGCCATAAACCTTTTCGGATTTTTCCCCTCAACTTTCCTTTTGCTCGTGGGCGGTATGTACCTGTTGGGAAGCGAAAGCCATTCAACAGTTTTAATCACTTCGGGAGCGGTAATAGCGGTGATGTATTTAGCTTTTATCGAACTGTTGTCGGTGCCACTGCCCATTGGAATCCTGTTTCAATAGGTAATTCGACGCTATGGAGATACTGAGTAACTTAATAGATGGTTTTTCCGCGCTTTTAGGTACGGCGACGATTCCCTGGTGGGAGCCGATGCTGGTGATAATTATTGGAACCTCGGTAGGCATACTTATTGGTGTATTGCCCGGATTGTCGGCATCGACAGGACTGGCGCTGATAGTGCCATTTACTTTCGGGATGGACCCGCTGATCGCGATCATTCTTTTAGCTACCGTTTACGGCGCGTGTTCCTACGGCGGCTCTATTACTGCCATAGCAATAAACACGCCGGGGACCCCCGCGGCGGTCGCGGTGGCGTTTGACGGTTACTATCTCACTAAAAACGGACAGCCGGGCAGGGCATTGGGGGCCAGTTTATTCGCCAACAGCCTCGGAGGAATTATCGGCGCTTTAGTTCTTATCTTTTTCGCGGTTCCATTGGCAAGGGGCGCGTTGTATTTCGGACCCCCCGCGTTTTTCTCCCTCGCTATTTTCGGGTTGACCATTGTCTCCTCAATGGAATCGGGCAATCGTTTAAAGGGATTCATCAGCACCGCCGCCGGGCTGTTATTTATGACCGTGGGTTTGGATATTATCAATGCACATCCCCGGTTCACATTCGGGCGCACCGAGCTCTTCGATGGATTTTCGTTCATACCGGCATTGATCGGCCTTTTCGCATTAGGGGAAGTGCTTCTCAATATAGAAAAAATGAAAACGGTTCGTTCGGCGGTAAAAACTTTTTCTGGAAGGATACCCGCTTTCAGGGAACTCTGGGCTATCAAGAAGAATGTCATTAAATCGGGAGCATTGGGCGCGTTAATCGGGGC
>WJIJ01000131.1 GCA_014730345.1 Candidatus Zixiibacteriota bacterium
CAATCTTAAGCCTGTCCGAGAATTTCAGCGTGGTCCACACCGATGAACTTAAAATCCTGCCGTCGCGGTCGGAGCCCCAGGTTAGACTCGCGCCATAATTAATCCATCCCGGGAAATCGGTTTCCGCGCCGTACCAGGAGGCGTGAGATTCGGGATTCCAGTATAATGGACCGTCGCGGGTTTCGCGATCGTCGTAATGCTCCGGTTCGATTTCGAAACCATACCAGAAAGCCCAGTTTCCTTTGACACCGCAGGTGGCATTATAATTCGCCCCGATATTGATTTTATCGCCATCGAGGTTATGCGACTGCCAGTAGTTAAGGTTATGGTACATATCACGGAAAATCCACCAATTATCCTGGTTGCGGTACTGCCACCACCCCCAGCCGCCAGCATAATCACTTCGTCCGATAAATCCAATGCGGTTAATATTAAAATCTTCGCTTTCATATTCACTGCCGAATGCCCAGCGGATATGTTTGCCCGATTCGCGGCGAAAAGCGGCGAAAGCGGCTAAGCCGTCTCCATCATACTGGGAACCGACAATTTGACCATCAAAAAGATAACGGCGGTCAGCGAATTTCAGGTCCCAATCGAGTCCGCCGGCATAAACGGGCGTGTGTTTTTCCTGGTGAACAGCCGTGCCGATTATACCCAGAGAAGAACCGTTATCGAATTCCCTCTTGATACGGGTAACATTCCAATTAGCGGGTTGCTCGACAGTGGATGTCAGGCGCTGGCCGTCTTCATTGACGTATGTCGCTTCTTCTTCCCTGGTAACAGAGTTTAAAAATCCGATTACCCAGCCGTTGTCGGTTCTGCCGGTTATTTTTCCCGCTCCCAGTATCGTGGTGTTTTTGGGTTCGCGTACATAATAATCGACATCATCAGGCCAATCGCCGGGTCTCTGCCCGATCCGCCGTGAATAGAAAAGGGTAAACTTTGTTTCGAAATATTTATCCCCTTCTATAAAAAACGGCCGTTTCTCCGGGTACCATGTCTCGAACGTTGACAGGTTGAGCACCGCAGGGTCGGCTTCCACCTGCCCGAAATCCGGGTTGATGGTGGCGTCGAGGGTCAGGTTTGAAGTCAAACCGTATTTGAAATCGACTCCGAGATCGCCGGCGTAGTCCCTGCCATCGGGATTACCCAATGATTTCGGCTCGCTTTCTCCGGAGGTAACCGCATACGGCATCAACTCAAGATGGGTCCGGGGCTCAATTCCACGTATTCCGGTCAGGTGCCCGAACCGGGAATTATATCCCTGGTTGTCAGGGGGAACATAGGACCAAACTAAAACTTCGTTTTTGCGGGGGATATATCGAAGTAAATTAATCCCCCAGGTATGCTCAACCCGGTGATTATTGAAACGCAAACATGAATACGGGATTTTAAGTTCGGCTGTATAACCAAAATCTGTTATCTGGGCGCGCCCATCCCATACCGCGTCCCAACTGTCATCGCGCCAGCCGTCATTATAGCGGTAACCATCGAGCTGGATATCGGCGGTGTTTATCTGGAAAAGGTATCCGGTTCTGTGGTCGTGGTAAGAATCGATCTCAATACGTATAAAATCAGCATTGCCAGATTGGTCACGTTTAGCCAATCGTCTGACTATCTTATCCGGTTCCGAGTCGAAACATATAAATGCTACATACAGCGCTTCGTCATCGTAAACTATTTTGACGAAAGTGGATTCGGTGGGGGCTTTCCCCCTTTCTGGGTAGTCCTGGATAAATCCTGTGGCGGTCGGCGCTTTCTTCCAAATCGGTTCATTCAGCCACCCGTCAATCTTCAGCGCCTGTTTGGTCCTTATAGCGGAATATTCCTTGTCTTCCTGCAGAGAGTGGCTTAACGCAACCGCGGTAAACGCAGTTATTATTATTGTTAAAAGTACAGTAACTTTGGTTAGCATAGATCCTCCGGAAGGGTTTTGATCCTCAAACCCCACCCACGGAAAAAGATACGAAAGCGGTTACATAATGTTTCGTTGGATTTATTATTAGAGTAGTATTAAAATTTGGCTGGGGACTGAAAATCGTCTCAGCAGGTAAAATGCCCGTTGTGGGATAATGGAGATTTTAAAATAGAGCGGTTATGCAATCAGCTCGTTTGATTCATCAAATAAATACAGCCTTACCGCCACCTTTTAGGACGGCTCTTTGGCTCAGGAAAATGTGATTGGGGCAGTGGTCCGATAACAACCGGCTTTTCTTCTTTCGGCTCCTCTTTAAATTTCATCTCCGGTACCGCCACCCGGGAACGTCCGCCGTACCTGGAGCTTATCGAATACGATTCCTCGGCGAATTGTTGAACATCGGGATTCAAACCTTCCTCGGCAACCTCCGCGGTAAACTTCCTTCTTCCCTCTACTATATCATCGACATAAGCCTGCACTTCATCCGCGGAATAATACTGGTAGGGGTCATATTTTGAAAGGTCGCCGTCAACGCATGCCGCTATATCTTCGGTGCCGAAAATACCCGGTTTATAGGTATTGGTTCCCCGCAGGTCGCCGCGCTGGATAGCGGCCATCAAATTGATAGGTACGCGCTCCACCTTGCGTATAAGCTCTTTCCTCTTCTCGCCGCCTTCTTCATATTTACGGAGTATCTCGCCCATGCCGCCTGTGTTATACTGGCGGTACATAACCTTGCCTGGATATTTGGCTTCCAGGGTTTTCAGAATTTCATAGAAACGGTTCACCTTCTTCGCCCGGGAACCGACGATAAACGGGTCGGTGCCCACCGTCCGCACCGATTCGCCGGCCTTGTCCGGCTCCGATGCCGCGCTGTGCGAAGATTCTCCCCACAGATATGCCAGCGCCGCCTGCTCGGCGGTAAGTTTCTGCGAGAATGACATTACCGTGTTGCGCCGGGTAATAAAGGCGAAAAGCAAACCATCGAGCTCGGAGAGCGGAGGCAGGTTGACCGATTCTCCTTCGATACTCACCAGCTTGCGCCCCTGCCTTACTTTGAGTTCAGATTTCTGGATAACCGCCCGTCCATTGCCGCAGAGAGTTTCATCGAGGAAATCCGGTTCATTTTTATAATTAACGAAAACGTTTTCCATCAATGCCGACTTGTGAGCCAATGAGTTGTACATCGCCTCCTGAAGTACCGGGTCGACATCGGTTTTTACGAAAAAGTTCGCCTCTGAACCATAGGCGGAACCGTCATCTTTAAGAAATACAATATCATCCTGTATGGCCTGGGTAAACTCATCGCGGTCGAAATCAAGCCCGAGCTGATGGCATGACCAGGTCGATTTACCGGTAGCCGACAATCCGAATAAAAATACGCCGATGCGCTTGAGTTTGTCTGTCTGGGCGTCGCGTACGTAGACAAGCTTGGTGCCGGCATGAAGCCCCAGCATGCCGCGCTCATCCGCGCTCCACATCGCCTGCCGCAGGAAACCTTTCTTATCCTCTCCCATGTAATCCGAACCGAGGCAGATGTTTATCCTCTGCTCCGGAATAGCCAGCACCTGCTGGCGGAGAGCATGTTCCTCCGGTATATGAATCATTATAAATTCGGGGCCCGGCCGGTTGGATGGCTTAAACATGGTGTTGCCATACATATACGCGAGGCGAAAATTTTTCTTATCCGCGACTGAAATATAGAGGTTGACGATAGGATTATACTCGCTGTTGCTGCCCATCTGCCGGCGCAGGTGTACAAAGGGCATGGTGCGCAGGAGATGCAGTACTTTCTGCAGTTCATCGGGGGCATTGGCGATGATATTTTTCATTACCGGGGTCAGCTTGGGCAGACGGACATCTTTGCTTCCCAGGTAGACGGTTTTAGGCCCGATGCGCGATGAAACCGCCGAACGCCAGCAATAGGAACCCTGGGTGGTTTTTGTGCCAGTGGCAAGCGCCCGGGATTTTATATCCTTGAGTTTGACATGTTCTATATTGGGGCCGTTAAGGCTCAACCGGAGTGATTCAGCGAATTGATTATATACATCGACATTATAAAGCGAGTCGCTCATTGCCAACCTCCCGGAGGCTGAAAGACCTCACGAAGCAGGGTTCATCGTCCAGATAAGTGAATTATTTAACAATCTATAAATTATTGGCAGGAGGTCAATAGAAATGTATTGGCCCTCGATGGAAATCCGGGGATTTGGCTATTTTTCGTTTTTTATATTCATTTCCCAATGTCCACAAAAAACCCTTTTTGTTTACATTCAGTAAAAGATGTGAACAGAATAGCATATTTAGTCGACATTGTAATGTTAATCTCATTTCGCACCAATAGAAAAAGCCGGTTCGTTTCCGAACCGGCTTTTCTGTCAGGCTGTGAAGTGAGCAGGAGGCTTCTACTCAGAGATGCTGATCAAGGCTTTTCCCTTCCGCTCAAATCAGCCTGCTCTTCCCGTGCCGTGTATCCCTACTACTTAACCAGCATCATCTTCCGGGTATCCGAGAAGGATCCTGCGTTGAGTCTGTAGAAGTATAACCCGGAAGAATGATCACTGGCGTCAAAGGAGACCTGGTGTACGCCTGCGTCCATATAGCCGTCGACCAGTGTCTCAATTTCCTGCCCCATTACATTATAAACGCGGAGCGAGACATCCGAACCGGTCGGCAGAGCGAACTCGATGTTGGTAGCCGGGTTGAACGGATTCGGATAGTTCTGGTTCAGCGAGAACTTAACCGGTATGCCGGCGCCGTCGCCACTAAGCCTGGTAATCAGCTCATCGGTGGTCAGGAACTGCACCACGGTGCCGTTGCTGAGCGCGGCATAGAGACCGAAAGCGGGACCATCGTTGTTATCCTTCGGATTTAAGAAACCGGAGGCGAACAGGACGGCCGAACTGCTTCCCAGTCCGTTAAGGTCAATTTTGTAAGTCGCTACGATAGCGTTGTTGTTATCGGCGAGGGTCATATCCAGCAGATAGGTGGTCGGCTGGAGCTTCAGGTAATCGGAGAATTCACCGTAGGTAAGGTTATCGATAACCGGGTCTGCGGATTCGTTAACCGCGTTGGTGAAGTCAACCGAGGGAGCATCCGAAGAACCATGCACCGCTATTACGTTCACCATATTATCATCACTGCCGGGAGCGATGTTCATCTTGTCGCGGGTGAACAGGGTGAATCCGATGTCCTTGCCATCAGGATTGTCGCTGTAACCGTTTTTAGTGACCACGCCGTTTGCGATGGCGACATAGTTTTCGTTCGGATTAAGATTGATCACGAATTCCGCCACGATTTCGCCGGAATCACTGTTTTCGCTGGGAGCTACGCCGATTTTCAGATCAACGCCGGCAGGCACTGATACAAACGGGGTAGCCGTGCGGAAGGCGAAATCTTTCAAGAAAAGGTCGCCATTTACGTAGATATCAACAACTTCAGCCTCGGCATCGGCTGAGTTATGGATAATCTGCAGATTAGCGGTGGCTTCTTCCATTCCAACCTGCGGCAATGCTACAACCTCTCCATCGGGGAAGGAGGCAAACAGTCCGAAGGCCGGGCCATTCTGGTTATTTTCAGGATTAAGGAATCCGGAGGCGAAGACTACAGCGGTCTCACCGGCGAAATCCTCGGTTACGTTAGCATGGAAGGAAGCTACAGTATTTCCGCCGGCGGTTACATCGAGAATGTAGTCGCCGAAACCGATCATGGCGTAATCAGAGAAGTCCCTGTAAGAAAGGTCGTCATAGAGGACTCCAACATCGCGGATCTCTATATCAACTTCAGGAGCGTCGGTAGCGCCATGGTAGGCGATAGTCGGCACCACGTTGGGATTCTCGGGATTCTCGATAATCTCGTCTCGGGTGAAGATGTCAAAACCGATTCCGATTCCTTCGGGATTCGGGCTGAACATGGTGGTATCAAGGACGCCGCTGAACATCAGCAGGTAGGTTTCATCAGCCTCGAATTCGAATTCGAACGAAGCGATAGTATCATCAACCGAACCGCTGTTGGCCGGAGCCACACCCAGGTAGTGGCTTACATCGGAAGTAGCGCTGACATACTGAGTAGCGGTGCGGAAAGTAAAGTTATCTACTACGAGCGTATCATCGAGGTAAAGGTCGACCTGGAAAGCGGCCGGGTCTGCCACGTTATGAATCAACTGCAGACGCGCGGTTTCGGCTACTGCCGGGAACTCAACGACGGTGCCGTTGGGAAGCGCGGCAAACAGACCGAAAGCGGGGCCGTTCTGGTTGGCTTCGGGGTCAAAGAAACCGGAAGCGAACACAACCGCGGCGCCTCCGCCAAGACCGCTAAGGTTGACTTCGTATGAAACCAGTATCTGGAAAGGCTTCTCGTCCGGAGTAAGATAAAGTATATAGTCGTTCTCGGGAAGCATTACATAGTCGGAATATTCACCGTAAGTCAATCCATCGAAAAGCGGACCGAAGGGATAACCTTCTTTGGCTACTACATCAACGGTAGGAGCATCGGTGGAACCGTGGAAAGCGATTACGCTGACCATGTCAGGATTACCGGAACCCTCCATAATACCGTTCATGGCGTAAAGGTTAAAGCCAATTTCCATACCATCGGGATTCTCGGCAAACATGTTGGGGTCGAGAACACCGTTGGCGATAGCTACGTAAGTTTCATTAGCTTCGAAAGTTACCGGGAAGCTGGCGATGGTGTCATCAACCGAACCGCTGTTGCCCGGAGCTACGCCGATAACCAGCTCAACGTCAGCGGGTACGTCGACAAATCCGCTGGCGGCGCGGAATTCAAAGTCATCAATAAAGAGGTCATCGTTGACATACACATCAACAACTTCCGCGGCCGGATCGGCGGCGTTGTGAATAACCTGCAACCTGGCAGTTTCATCTTCAACCACCGGGAAGGCGACCACGTCACCGTTCGGCAAAGCGGCATAAAGACCGAAAGCCGGGCCGTTCATGTTATTCTCGGGAGCAAGAAAACCGGATGCGAACACAACCGCGGCGCCTCCGCCAAGACCGTTAAGGTCGGCAGTAAAAGCGGCTACGGTAACAGTGCTGTCATCTCCGGGCTTAATCTCGAGAGTATAAACGCCTTCGGGAAGGTCGGCATAACCGGAAAACTCACCGTAAGTGAGGTCATCATATAAAGGAACCACATCAACGGTAGGAGCGTCGGTGGAACCGTGAAGGGCAATTACGCTGACCATGTCAGGATTGCCGGAACCTTCACGGATGCCGTCCCGCGCGAATAATGTAAACGCTATATCCATCCCGTCAGGATTGGGCGCGTACATTCCCGGGTTTAATACGCCATTAGCTACGGCAACATAAGTTTCATTAGACATGAAAGTTACCGGGAAGCTGGCGATAGTGTCATCCACCGAACCGCTGTTTCCGGGAGCCACGCCTATGGCAAGCTCAACACCCGCCGGAACATCGACAAAAGCCGTGGCGGCACGGAATTCAAAATCGTCAATGAATAAGTCTTCATTAACATATACGTCGACTACTTCAGCGGCCGGGTCGGCGGCATTGTGGATTACCTGTAATCTGGCCATGTTGGCCGGGTTTTCAATCTGTCTGTTGACAGTGTTCTGCGCGTTAGCGGCTACAAAGCCGGTCAGTACGAGTACTGTGATTGCGATGATTGTTTGGATCTTTCTCATTGTTCTGTCTCCTGTGCGATTTTAGTTAGTAAGTTTTGCTTTGTTTTCTTTTTTCTAAAATTTCCATTTTCGAAATTCACAACTCATAACGTGCCGTGTCCATATTTAGTTCCCGTTATGTCTAAAATTTTATAAAATAATGTATATATTTTTAGCAAACCAGTTTAAATCATTATATTACAAAAGGTTAGAAATAATGAAATTGGGCTTGTTAAATATTATTTAAATATAAAGGAACAATATTTTGATTTTTATGTTGACAAATGTTAGAATTTTGTTTACAATAGGACTTAGATATGAAAGCACTTCATTCAATAAAAATAGCATCGAAGAAATCAGGCCTTTCTCCTCATCTTATTAGGGCCTGGGAAAAACGGTATGACGCGGTAGTTCCCGAGCGCACCGAAACTAACCGCAGGGTTTACAGCGATGAGGATATAGAACGTTTGAAGCTTCTGCGGAGAGTTACCGAAGCCGGGGAACACATCGGGAATGTTGCTGAACTTTCCAATGATGATCTTTCCAGATTGCTGGCTTCATTGAGTTCGGTCAATATATCTGATAAAGAAGATATAATTGCCGCGGGTGACAGCATCGAAACCCCGGAAGATTTTATCAATGGATGTCTAAAATATGTCGAACGTTACGAACTCGCGGAACTTGAGATGAAACTTCTGCGGGCAAGCGTTGTTTTCAGCCAGCGCGTATTTATTGAAGAGGTTATGGCCCCGTTTTTAAAAAGAATCGGTGAAAAATGGCATGACGGTTCACTTAGAATTGCCCATGAGCACCTGGCGGCTTCGGCGGCGCGCACAATACTGGGCGGTATGCTCAGTACTTACGAGAAGGATGAATCGGCGCCGGGTTTGATATCCACCACGCCGGCGGGCACGCTTCATGAAATTGGCGCGCTTATGGTAGCGGTTACCGCGGCATCCGAAGGCTGGCGTTCTTTCTATTTCGGCGCTAACATGCCCGCCATGGATATAGCCAGCGCGGCTATCAGCAATAACGCCAAGGTTATAGCATTAAGCATAATCTACCCCCCTGATGATCCGAATATTGCCCGTCAAATGGAAAGATTGAGTGCCGCTGTAAATGGCCAAATCGAAATCCTTGTAGGAGGCGATTCAGCCGGCGGTTATAAATCTACCATAGAAAAGGTCAATGCCATTCACCTCCGCGACCTGGGACAGTTGAGAGAAGCATTAAGCTCTATCCGCAGTAAAGGCATTTAATTAAATTTTCTACTCACCCCAGTCAAGATTATCGAGGGCTAAACGCAGATGTCCGGCGTTTTTGAATTTTTCTAAGATTAAATTATGCTTGCGTCCGCGTATAATCTGCTTTATATCGTCGCCGCATTTCCGGTACCATTTTCCGCCCCCGATTATTTCATAAAGGATATTAACCAAATCGATAACATCGTTGTGGATTTTCTCCCGCGTGGGGCGTCCAAGGTCGTAGAAATCAACCAGACTGACATCGAACTCCAATCCCTTGCGTTTCACCATGATATTATCGGAATGGATATCGCCGTGGTATTCGCCCCGGAAATGTATCTGTTCCACACCTTTAACCAGGGCGTAAAAAAGATGCAACGCCTCAAAAGACGATAATCTCCTGCCCCGTTGACGGTTAACAAAAGAAGACAACATTTCCCCATCAACGTAATCGGAAACCAGAAATTCAACGGTATCCCCGTTTATCGGGGCTTCTCCCCGATGATGATACTGGATAATAACATTGCATGATTTGAGTTTATGCAGTTTACGGGCGTAGCGCATAATGGAAAGTTTAGAGCTTCCCCGGCGTTTATAGAACAGCTTCGCCGCCCTTACCACCCCCGTTTTATTCTCACGAACTTTGTATACTTCTCCCTCCCAGCCGCTTCCTAAGAAGCCCCGGATGGTATAATTTGATCCTAACGGTTTGCCGGGCTGTAATTTGTATTCGGAAACTGACATACGTTAATTATTTTCCCTTATTTAGGGCAATTAATATATTCCGCCTCCGCTACGCAAATTTATTTCGAAAATGAGCGCGATATTTTTTATAGCTTGATAAATAATTTAAGTTTGTCGATATTATATTCGGCAGGTTAAAAGCCTATAAAATGAAGGTATCAAATGGAGCCCCAGTTAACATTAACCAATATCGTTGCGTGGGCGGCAACCACCGGATTTCATATCGGGATTATTATAGTTTTTTCTGTCGCGGCAATTATACTTGCTCGTGTACTGTTTAAAAATTTCCGTGCCCGAATCAACGCCCGTGCTATCGACCGCGAAAATAAAAAACGGGCAAAAACACTGAATACGCTCTTTCATTATATAACTAATATGACCATTGTCATTGTTGGAGTAATTATGATTCTGAGCGAGTTGGGGATTAAAATCGGTCCTATATTAGCGGCGGCGGGATTTGCCGGTTTAGCGGTTGGATTCGGGGCGCAGAGATTAATTCAGGACGTTTTCAGCGGTTTTTTCATTCTCATGGAGGACCAGATCCGCGAAGGAGACTATGTCGAAATCGCGGGTAAAATGGGACAGGTCGAGAAAGTTAACCTCAGGATGACCACCTTGAGGGATATATCGGGCAAAGTCCATTTTATACGCAACGGCCAGATTGATATTGTAACCAATTTAACCCATGATTACTCATGCTATTTGTTCGATATCTCCGTGGCTTACAAAGAGGATGTCGATGAAGTTATCAAAATAATCAAACAGGTCGATGAAGAGATGCGCGCCGATGCCTTTTGGGGCGACGATATACTGGAACCGATAAAAATATTCGGCCTCGATAAATTCACCGAATCCGCCGTTGTTATCCGCGCCCGCACCAAAACCCGGCCGGTGAAACAATGGCAGATCGGCAGGGAATTTAATCGCCGTATTAAAAAGGCATTCGACGAAAACAAGATAGAAATCCCCTTTCCGCACCTCAGGCTTTACATGAGCAAAGGCGAAGATGGCAAAATCGCACCGCTTACCATAGATCCAATCGGCCCGGACTCAACGGAAAATGAAAACCCCCGTAATTAACCTTACGATTCCCTCCAAGTTGTAATATCATAACCAGTTAAACTGTTGTGAATCATTTCCCTTTATTTCGCATCCAAGTTATATGAACAAATACTCAAATCGGAGGACACAATAAAGAACAACAGCGAAAACTGCCGTGAACATTGTCATGACCTTGAAATGAAATATAAGGAAGCGGAGCGCATGCTGGAGTTGATGAAAGACTCTAATTCCCAGCTGGTTACCGCCACCAAGCTGTCCTGTCTATCAAGTTTGGTATCGGGAATCGCCCATGAGCTGAATAATCCGGTTGGAGCCATAAAAAGCTCCGCCGATGTAGCCTCGAGGGTCCTGGAAAGGCTCGAGAAAAAACTGATGCCGTCTATTGAAGATAATACGAAGTTGAAAGTGGACGGCACGGGCGGCATATATCTCAGGATGGCCAAAGAGCAGTTGGCGGTTATTCAGAATGTGGCCGACAGGATAGCTGAAACCGTGCAAACGCTGAAAAACTTCTCCTATCTCGATCAGGCTCAATGCCAGACCTTCAATATTAACGACGGACTCGACGGCGTGTTGTCTTTTTTCGAACATCAAATCGGCGACGGCATTAAAATCGAGAAAAATTACGGGAAACTGCCGGCCATTAACTGCCATCCGGGAGAGATCAACCAGGTATTTATGAACCTCCTGCGCAACGCTTTCGAAGCGATCGGGGACCGGGGCATAATCACAATTACCACCTACGCCGATGAGAAAAATATATATGCCAAAATAAAAGATACCGGCAAGGGAATCCCCGAAGAGGATATCGAAAAGATATTTGACATCAACCTGAAGAAAAACGGCGAGAGGGTGAAGATGACCACCGGTCTTTCATCCAGCCTTAGTATAATCCACAAACACAACGGAGAACTAACCGCGGTCAGCTCTCCGGAAGAATATACCGAATTCACCATAAAACTTCCCATTGGTGAATTCAGGTGTTGAGATATAGTATTGATATTTCTTTAAAGAATTTTATTCTTTGTCCCAAAATATATTTTTGGATAATTCTATCAAAATATTACCAAAACAGGAAATGAAGATGAGCAATTTGATTACTTCCGGCAAATAAATGCTGAAAAATAGAGAATTAATCCGTCAGTTAATAAATAGCAACTTCTTATCCGCGGGACTATCCAATGTCAATAAACAATTTACACAATAAAATTCGTCATTAAATAAACAAACGGGACAAACGCTTTGGTTTTCTTCTTCCAGGCGTCATATTGTTCGCCGTACTTGGAGGCAAGATATTTGGAAATCGACGGGATAAAGGCGAATATGAACAAAGAAGTGATAAAAATCGGGATTAGTATAGACCAATAATTCCTGGTTAGTATCGCCCATCCGCTCACCCAAAGGGTATCGCCGAAATAGTTGATGTGGCGGGCATATCCGAACAGACCATCGGTATAAAGCCGGCCCTTATTTTCCGGCCGATCTTTGAATTTCTTGCGCTGGAATTCCGCTCCGGTATTCAAAAAGCTCCCTACCAGATATAACGCGATCCCTCCGATATCGATTATATCGATGGGTTGACTTTCGGACGCACCCAATAGCGCAAATCCTATCTGGTAAAGCACAATCGCGAACATCACTCCCCAAAGTTCATTCCAGCCGAATCTGCGTTTCAGAAAATGAAACGTTGTAAGGATTAATCTAATAAATAGAATGACACCAAATACAAAAAGGATAATATGCCGGGTCGAATTACCGGATTCGTCTGCACTAATACTCAACAGCGAATATATTTTTTCAGCCCCGTTCCCGAAATATAACCACGCCGCAAACGCGAGAAGAATAAAATGGATTACTGCTCCTGTTACCCGTGGGATATAAGATGTTTCCTTTATACCATGCACATTGAACTTCTCGCGGAAGCAATCCGCTTAATGCGGACGGTTCCGCCCTCCAGCACGTTAACCAAAGCTCTTCACAGCCTCATCGACCGTATCGTGGTTCTCAAAGACCGAAATCAGTTTGGTCATGGCCAGAAGTGATTCGACCTTGTTAGCTACCCGGGCCAATTTCATCTTTCCGCCGGCGTTTTTCATGGTAGTTAAGCCGGAGATTAACATACCCAGCCCGCGGGAGTTAATCCACTCCACATCGCCGAGATCGACAACCACATTTTTCTTGTTTTCTTTAATCAGCTCCTGGAGCTTTTCGTAGAACTGGGCTTCATCGGGACCGCCCATTATATTACCGTCTATGGAGATAACCACCGCGCCGTATTTTTCCTCGCTGGTTATTTTCATTTGATCCTCCTCCGAGATCTATCAATATTGAATATTTGACATTATCGCTAAATTATCGAGCCATAGTATGATAACTCACAATCACCACAACGGCAATAGTTTTTTTACGGTTAAAAGCAGGGTATAATCGATTTCAATAAAGCTGTCCCCTTCATATTCCCGGCTTGTTCAATTAATGAGCAAATAGAGTAGGGTTCAAATTCGCTATTGACAGATTCGGATTTCCTGTTATATTGCGTCACGGGAGAAATGTAATTATGATTATAATTTTCGTCATAAATATAAACAGCGTAAACAACTGGTGGTGGGGTATGCTATAGGTATACCCGCTTCATAGATAAATTGATTCCGGGTGGGAATACCGTTAACGGTTCCCGCCCTTTTTTTATTCCATCGCGGGAGCCAAAGAGTTCCCGCGATTTTTTTATGTCTTTAAAAATTTTTACGATAAATGTACTAAACGACCAACCCAAATGGAGGAAAAAATGAGCGACACAAGAATTCTTCTCAGCGAAAGAGAGATGCCCCGCGCGTGGTACAACATCCAGGCCGATCTGCCCCGCCCCCTTTATCCGCCGCTTCATCCGGCGACCAGGAAACCGGTGGGCCCGGAGGATCTTGCCCCGCTGTTTCCAATGGAGCTTATCAAACAGGAAGTAAGCCGGGAACGATATATAGAAATACCTGAAGAAGTGCTGGATATATATAAAATGTGGCGTCCGACTCCCCTGCACCGGGCTAAGAATCTGGAGAAGGCATTGGATACGCCGGCGAAAATATATTACAAAAACGAATCGGTCAGCCCCCCGGGAAGTCATAAAGCAAATACGTCGGTAGCCCAGGCGTACTACAATAAAAAAGAAGGGGTAAAACGGCTGGTAACTGAAACCGGGGCCGGTCAATGGGGAAGCGCGCTGGCGTTCGGGTGCAGTCTTTTCGGTATCGAATGCCGGGTGTATATGGTCCGGGTAAGTTACAACCAGAAGCCATACCGGAAAATCCTCATTGAAAACTGGGGCGGTGAGATATTCGCCAGCCCGTCGAGCCTGACCGATTCCGGGAGGAAAATCCTGGCAAAATATCCGGATTCGTCAGGCAGCCTGGGGATTGCCATAAGCGAAGCGGTTGAGGAAGCCGCAAAAAACGACAACGCGAAATACTCCCTGGGGAGCGTGTTAAATCATGTCATGCTTCACCAAACCATAATCGGCCAGGAAGCTCGTAAACAGTTCGAGATGGCCGGCGATTATCCCGATGTGGTCATTGGATGCGTGGGCGGAGGAAGCAATTTCTCCGGTTTCGCGTTCCCATTCGTACGGGAAAACCTGACCAACGGCCATAACAGCAGAATCGTAGCGGTGGAACCGACCGCCTGCCCGACATTGACCAAAGGATTGTACAGCTATGATTACGGCGATACCGTGGGGTTGACGCCGTTATTAAAGATGTACACCCTCGGTCATGATTTCGTACCGGCGCCGATACATGCCGGCGGACTGCGCTACCACGGCGATGCTCCATTGCTGTGCCTGTTATATGATGAAAAGGCTATAGAAGCGGTCGCGGTTCACCAAAGGTCTATTTTTGAAGCGGCGGACCTGTTCACAAAAACGGAAGGAATCCTGCCTGCTCCCGAATCGGCGCATGCCATCCGCACGGCAATTGACGAAGCATTGAAATGCAAGGAATCGGGCGAGAAGAAAACTATCGCTTTTTGTCTGAGCGGACACGGGCATTTTGACCTTTCGGCGTATGATTCTTACCGCAACGGCGTACTCGATGATTACGAATACCCGGAGGAGGAATTAAAACGCCTGCCGGCCCAGTTGCCGAAGGTGTAATAATTATAAAATAATCAAAAAGGGCGGTCATAAAATGACCGCCCTTACCGCAGATACAGCTTTCCTTCACCTTATTATTTCAGGAGTACCATCCGTGATGTAGCCGAATGGCCGTCAACGGAGATACGGGCGAAGTAAACGCCGCTGGTTGATTCGGATGCGCGCCAGTTAACAGTATACTGTCCGGGATTATGATACTCCTCTACTAAGGTTGTAACTTTTTC
>WJIJ01000132.1 GCA_014730345.1 Candidatus Zixiibacteriota bacterium
TAATCGTAGTCCCGGGGCCCGCAGATATCCCGCCGCCATAGGATCCTGCCCATGCAAACATATCATCCACCTCATTATTGATAATCAGATTAAACCGGCATATACTGCTCCCGCCTATATCGATGCCGCCTCCCGCCGCGGCGGGAGGACGTCTGCTGCGCACGGTGATGTAGATTCCCGCCCGTCTACCCAATTCTCGTCTGTGCAATTGCCTATGCGCAATCCTATTCTTCCGCCTCGAAGCGGGTGAGAAATTCCTTCATGAATGATTCGAAACGGTTTTCGTCGATAGCCGAACGTATGCTCTTTATCAGACTTATGTAAAAATACAAATTGTGAATGGAGGTCAACCGCAAGCCGAGGATTTCGTTCACATTCAGCAGGTGGCGTATATACGCCCGGGAAAAATTACTGCAGGCGTAACATCCACAGTCATTTTCGATGGGCTTGTAATCCCCGGAGTAAGCAGATCCCTTGAGGACAATACGGCCGTCATGGGTAAACACGGTACCGTTGCGGGCGTTGCGGGTGGGCATAACACAGTCAAACATATCCACGCCGAGGGCGATAGCCCGGATAAGATCCGCCGGTGTGCCTACGCCCATCAGGTAGCGGGGCTTGTCCTCGGGAAGGCATTCATTGACAACCGAAATCATTTCCCACATCAGCTCCTTTTCCTCCCCCACCGCAAGGCCTCCGATAGAATAACCGGGCAGGTCCAACTCGGTAAGTTTCAATGCCATTTCCCTGCGTAGTTCGGGGTAGATTGAACCCTGCACGATACCAAAAAGTTTTTGTTTCTCCGGGCTGGTTTTTTCATTAAAGCGTTTTATACTTCCCGCCAGCCATTCTATGGTGAGTTCTCCGGCTTCCCTCGCTTTGTTCTGTTCGGCGGGAGCGGGAAGGCAGACATCGAGGGGCATCATAATGTCCGAACCGAAGGTAACCTGTATATCGACCACATCTTGCGGGGAGAAAAAATGGCGGGAGCCGTCGATATGGGACTGGAATTCTATTCCATCCCCGCGAACCTTGTTCAATGCCTCCAAACTGAAAAACTGGAACCCGCCGGAGTCGGTGAGGATTGGTTTGCGCCACCCGGTAAATTCATGCAATCCCCCCCCGCCTTCGATTATCTCCACTCCGGGGCGCAAGTAAAGGTGATAGGTGTTGTTAAGGATAATTTCCGCCCCCAAATTTTCCATTTCATCCGGGGACATGGTCTTGACCGGGCCGAGGGTGCCGACCGGCATGAAGATTGGGGTATGCACAACTCCATGAGCGGTAACGATACGCCCCCCGCGGGCGGTATCTTTTCCGCCTTTCATCAATTTGAAAAATGGTTCGCTCAATTAGAGGGCAGCTCCGTGAGGTTTAACCATTTTTGAAATGGTCCTTGTACTGTCCATATTTACCCAGCTTCTCGGTGAAACCGCCGCGGTATTCCCGCGCCTTGGTCAAATAGGCGATGGGCTGAAGTTTTTCCACTACGTACCGTTTCTCATCGTCCATTACTGATTCATCGATATAGGTGGAAAGAATCTCGGCGATAAACAAATCATGGGTGCCTAAACCGAGGACGTGCTTAACGGCGCACTCCATACTAACCGGGCATTCTTCAATCAGGAGAGTATCGTTCTTATCGCCGCGGACTTTAGTGAATCCGCATGTTTTATATTTATCATAGTCCCTTCCGGAGTTGTTGCCGCAGAAATCCATTTGAGAAACCTGATCGGAATTGGGCAGGTTAAGCCCGAATTTCCCGGACTGGAGGATTATATCATGCGAATAACGTTTTTTCTGCACGGCAATGGAAAGCATGGGCGGGTTGGAGTTGCATATTCCGGTCCAGGAAATAGTGATGATACTGCACCTGCCGAAACCGTCATCACAACTTACCAGGGCAGTTGGAAGCGGATAAAGGTCTGTCCTCGCGCCGACATCGATTTTTGCCATACTATTCCTCCGGGCTCCATTTGACATTCAATTCGCGGGCCGCTTTGCCTTCATCGACCCTGCCCACGGGAGTGTTATGCGGGGCGGTCTTTATCATCTCCGGATTTTCATCCACTTCTTTGTCTATCTGGACCATGGCTTCAATGAAGCGATCCAGTTCCGCCTTTGATTCTGTCTCCGTGGGTTCAACCATCATCGCTTCGCTGACAATCAGCGGGAAATATACCGTCGGCGGATGGAATCCGAAATCCATGAGACGCTTGGCGATGTCAAGGGTTCTTATTCCTTTTTTCTTCTGGCGGTCCGCGGATATAACGAACTCGTGCATGCATACCCGGTCATGGGGAAGCAGGTAATGTTCTTTGAGTTTTTCCCTGAGGTAATTAGCGTTGATAACCGCGTTTTTGGATACCGCGCGCAGACCTTCCAATCCAAGCTGGCGGATATATGTGTAACCGCGGACGAGATTGGCGAAGTTGCCGTAGAAACCATGCACCCTGCCGATAGTATCCGGCTTATCATAATCAAGCGTAAACGAATCGCCGGCTTTCGCCACCGCCGGAACCGGCGCGAAGGGAGAAAGGTGCTTTTTAAAGCCGAGTGCGCCCGCGCCGGGGCCGCCGCCGCCGTGAGGGGTGGAGAATGTTTTGTGCAGGTTGAAATGCACGATATCAAAACCCATCTCCCCCGGTTTTACCCTGCCGAGCAAGGCGTTAAGATTGGCGCCGTCCATGTAGAACTGGGCGTCTACAGAGTGGCATACTTCTGCTATTTCGATGATATCCTTCTCAAAAAGCCCGAGAGTATTGGGATTGGTCAGCATGAATCCGGCAACGTTTTCGTTCATTACCTCTTTTAAAGCGTCAACATCGACCAAACCCTTTTCCGATGACTTGATCTGCACGGGTTTGTAGCCGGCAAGAGCCACCGATGCGGGATTGGTGCCATGCGCTGAATCAGGAAAGACAACCGTTTCCCGCGGATTCCCGTTTTTGATATGGTAAGCGCGCATCATCAGCAGAGCGGTGAATTCGCCATGCGCGCCTGCGGCCGGCTGAAGGGTTATATCATCCATGCCCGAAATTTCAGCGAGTAATTCCTTAAGATGAAAGAGCAGTTCGAGCGCGCCCTGCGCGGTCGATTCCGGCTGAAACGGATGCAGTCCCGCGAATCCCGGATAAGACGCGGTTTTGTCATTAATCTTGGGATTATACTTCATCGTGCAGGAACCGAGCGGGTAAAGGCCTTTGTCTATGTGGTGGTTTTTAACCGAAAGGCCGTTATAATGGCGCACCGCTTCATTCTCGGTTATCTCCGGCAGGAATGCTTTTTTACGGCGGAGGAATTTTTCCGGTATATGATTGGAAACATCGGTGGAAGCTCCCGGAAGGCAGTAACCGCCTTTTCCCGAAGATGATTTATCAAAGATTGTCCTGTTGGGATTGTCCACGTTTATCAACTCTCCTTCAATTTCTCAATCTGTTCGTTTACCCATTCAACTTCATCGCTTTCCGGGTACTTTTCGAGGAATCCATTATAGAGCTCGATCGCTTTCTTGCGGAGTGAGGACGCGTTTCGGGCATTTCCCTGATCTTTTTCATAGGCCGCCCATTTCGAGTAATAATATGGTATATAGGTATGGGCGTCTTCGACCTTCTCCGAGGATGGGAATTGCTCGATAAGTTTCTCCTCCCATGTAATAGCGCCCTGAAAATCTTTATCGCGATATGCCAGCCAGCTCAGGCTGTGCAGGGATTCATCGGCGTAGCCGGACTCATTTGCTTTATCTTTTTCCAGAAGCATAAGATAATAATTTCGGGCTTCCTCCAGTTCGCTTCGGCCTTCGTATTTTTCGGCTATCGTGAAAATCAGCTCCACGCTGTCCGGCGAAGCTTCGAAACGGGCCAGGTAGTCCCGCAGAGTTTCCTTTCCCTGGCGGTACAGTTCTATAGTATTTAAAAATTCCACAGGGGGTTCGAAACCGAGGATACGGTCTATTTCCTCTCCGTTTTTATTGAGTAGTACAACCGTCGGATAGACTGCTATTCCATAAGCTTTCGTTAAAATCGTATCTTCTGTTCCGTTTATTTTTACAAATGTAATTTCCCTATTCAACTGAATAACGTCGTGGTCGGTGAATGTAGAATCATCGAGCACCTTGCACCAGCTTCAGCCAGGACTCCAAAAATCAACCAGTACCGGTTGCTCCATGGTCAAAGCGGAATCGATATCATTATGCCAGGTAATTTCTGTCAACGGTTCTCCGCCGCATGACGATAGTATTATCATGGCTGTAACGACAATGGGGAATATAGCCAGTCTTTTCATTAATCACTCCTCTTCTGAGCCAATTACTTGCTCTTTAATTTCCAAAGCTTTTTGCAGGTTCTTGTCGGTTACCCACATCTTAAATAAGTTATGCGAACCGGGAAGCAATGCCCCGAACTGGGCATGCACGCCGGTCCCCCTCTTCACCAGGACGGTGATATCCTCGTTTTCAAGCGCCCCTTTGAGCATCTCCATCTGAACCATATCGGGGGTAGCGTAAAATAAAACCAGTTCCCCCTCATCCGCATCGTTGGATTCGTCGGAATCATCCGGAAGCGGCGGACTGTCCACCAACTGCTCATCGCAGTCGGGGCATTTCTCCACGTTCTGGTTATATTCATATCCGCATTTTGGGCAGTAGGGCATAACTATAATTCCGATAGAGCTTCCACGAGTTTATCGATTTTATCCTTCGGTGTAAGTTCGGTAAATGCCATAAGAAGGCAGTCATCAAGCCCAAGGTCGAACCTCGAAAGGTCAATCCCGGGGAGAACGCCTTTGCTGACGCATTTTTCGATAACCCTCGCAGGTTTTATGGAAGATTCGACCGCGAACTCCCTGAAAAACGGCGCTTTGAATTTAGCCGAGAATTTCTCCAGCGCGCTGATTTTATCATAGGCATAATGGCTGTATTCGGCGGCAACTTCGCCCAGCTTGGTCAGACCGCGGGAACCGAGCAATGACAGGTAAATCGTAGCCGCCAGGGCGCACAGAGCCTGGTTGGTGCAAATGTTCGATGTCGCTTTTTCCCTGCGTATATGCTGTTCACGGGTTTGCAGGGTAAGGCAGAAAGCTGTGTTTCCATCCTTATCCACCGTTTTACCAACGAGCCTGCCGGGGATTTTGCGAACGAGAGCTTTATTGACAGCCATCATTCCTAAAATCGGCCCGCCGAATGCCTGCGGGATACCGAACGGCTGTCCCTCGGCGACCGCGATATCAGCCCCATATTCGCCGGGTGATTTAAGAACACCCAGTGAGACCGGGTCAACGACCATCACGCTCAACGCTCCGCCGGATTTGGCAATTTCAACCAGGTCTTCGGCATCTTCAAGAAGCCCGAGGAAATTAGGTTGTTGAATGAATACCGCGGCGGTGTCATCGTCAATAAGCTTACGGACTTCATCGGGGTCGATTAAACCATCATGCACCGGGATATTGACTATCTCAACCGGCTGTCCCATTAGATATGTGCTGACCACATGGGCATAATTAGGATGCATGCTCAACGGCAGGAGTATCTTATTCCTGCGGGTGTGATTTACCGCCAAAAGAGCGGCTTCAGCGCAAGCAGAAGCCCCGTCGTATAGCGAGGCGTTGGAGACCTCCATGCCCATTATCTCGGCTATCATTGACTGATACTCATAAATGGACTGCAGGGTGCCCTGGGAAACCTCGGCCTGGTAAGGGGTATAAGCCGTGTAAAATTCACTGCGGAAAATCAAGGCGTTAACCGCCGCCGGTATATAATGATTATAGATGCCGCCTCCAGCGAATGAAATCATATCCGAGTTGGAACGGTTGCGGGAGGCGAGACCATGTAATAACTGATCGACCTCGGATTCACACAAGGGAGCCGGCAGATTGAATTCGACATTCTCCCACAAATTGCCGGGAACGGCTTCCGCGAAGAGTTTATCGAAGTCATCATAACCAACAGCCCGGAGCATTTCATCGCGTTCCGAATCCGAATTGGGTATGTAAACCATTGTAACCTAACCTTCGGTTAAAGGCTTGTAATCATCATAAGACAGGAGCTTATCCAACTCGCCGGTGTCGCTCATCTTAATCTTCACGAACCATCCGTCCCCGTAAGGATCGGAATTGATTACCGCCGGATCGGATTCGATGCGGTCGTTCTTCTCCGCAATCTCACCCGAAACCGGAGCGTATAAATCGGCAACCGTCTTTACCGCCTCGATTGTTCCGAAAGATTCCATCTGTTTGACCTGTTCGCCGACCTCGGGAAGCTCGACGAAAACCACGTCACCCAACTCGCCCTGGGCGTAATCAGTGATACCTATAACGGCGATATCGCCCTCGACACGAATCCATTCATGCTCTTTTGTATATTTTAATTCTTGTTCAGACACATAACCTCCAAAATCAAAGATGTATGATTATCGTGCAACTAACTTCCATGGCGCTCCAGGAACGATGTCCCGTAACCGCCCTTGATAAACCTCTCATTATCGATAATTTTCCGGTGAAAATCAATAGTTGTTTTTATTCCGGATACTTCAAACTCCTCCAGCGCGTTTTTCAGCTTGGCTATTGCCTGCATTCGGTCCGGGGCATGGACAATCAGCTTGGCTATCATAGAATCATAAAAGGGAGGAATTTTGTAACCGGCGTAAACATGGGAATCTACACGCACTCCCATTCCGCCCGGCAGGTGCAGGAAGTCGATTTTGCCCGGACAGGGCATAAAATTATTACTGGGATCCTCGGCATTTATGCGCGCTTCGAAAGCATGACCGCTGAGCTTGATATCCTCCTGGGATAATGTCAGCTTCTCGCCGGAGGCGACTTTCAACTGTTGTTTTACCAGGTCAACGCCGGTAACCATCTCGGTTACAGGGTGTTCCACCTGAATACGGGTATTCATCTCCATGAAGTAGAAATTGCCGTCCTCGTAAAGGAATTCCACGGTTCCGGCGTTTTCATAACCGACTGCTAACGCGGCTTTTACCGCCGTCGCCCCAATATTCTGACGAATATCCTCGGTAATATCCACACCCGGCGATTCCTCGAGCAGTTTTTGATGCCGCCGTTGCATACTGCAATCACGCTCCCCAAGGTGTATGCAGTTGCCGTGGGCGTCGGCGAGTACCTGCACTTCGATATGCCGGGGATTGCTGATAAATTTCTCTATGTAGAGGTCGGGATTACCGAAGGCGGAGCCGGCCTCACCGCGGGCGTTATCATAGTTCTTGGCTAATTCTTCAGCTTTATGCACCAACCGCATACCCTTGCCCCCACCGCCGGCGGCGGCTTTGATCATTACCGGGTAACCTATATCGGAGCATAACTTTTCGGCTTCAGAGAGCGAACGGACCACTCCTTCGGAACCGGGGACTACAGGAACGCCGGCGCTTTTTACGGTCTGCTTGGCGATCGACTTTTCGCCCATCATCGAAATTACCCTGCCCGACGGCCCGATAAATTTCATGTCACATTCCTCGCAAATCTCGGCAAATGATGAATTCTCAGCGAGGAAACCATAACCAGGGTGAATTGCCTCGGCGTTGGTCAATGCCGCGGCGGCGATTATACGTTTTATATCAAGGTAACTTTGATTGGAAGGAGCGGGGCCGATACACACAGCCTCATCAGCGAATCGGCGGTGAAGGCTGTCGGCATCGGCTTCGCTGTAGACAGCCACCGTTTTTACGCCCGACTCGCGGCAGGCGCGGATGACTCTCAATGCTATTTCGCCGCGATTGGCGATAAGTACTTTTTTAAACAACTACTTCTAAAACCTCTGTACTACTATATTCTAAACTAATCAGCTTTCGTAAACTCGTTCCATCCCCTATCCGACGCGCCGGTAATTCCCTTGACCCGAAGCTCGAAATCATCCGGGTTGGTGGTCTGTTGAAGCGCCTGCTGATAGGTTATTACTCCCTGCCGGTATAGCTTCATTATCGCCTGGTCAAATGACTGCATACCGTACTGTATATGCCCATCCTCGATCAACTCCAGTACCAAACCGGTTTTTTCAGGGTCGAGGATAGCATCCTTGATACTGGCTGTGTTCCGCAGAATCTCGACCGCCGGAATACGACCGGGGATATCCGAACGACTGATCAACCTCTGCGAAATTATCGATTCTAAAGTACCGCTCAGCAACAGCCTGATTTGCTGATGCTGGTGAGGCGGAAAAAATGAGATAATACGGTTAATGGTCTCCGGGGCATTCAATGTATGCAGTGTGGTTAACACCAGATGGCCGGTATCGGCGGCGGTAAGCGCGATATGCATGGTTTCCGCGTCACGAATCTCACCGATAAGGATAACATCCGGGTCCTGGCGGAACGCGCCGCGGAGGGCGGTGGCAAATGATTTAGTATCGCCGCCAACTTCCCTCTGGCTGATGATACTCTGCCGGTCACGGTAAACATACTCGATAGGATCCTCGATGGTGATTATATTTTCGGAACGTCCTGAATTTATGTGCTCGATGATGGCCGCCAAAGTAGTCGATTTACCGGAACCTGTGGTACCGGTAACGATAATTAAACCACGTCTTGCCTCGGCAATTTCCCTGACCACCGGGGGCAGGTTAAGTTCGTCAAATGAAGGCACATCGGTGTTCACCGCTCGGATGGCGATAGACGGCGTTCCCCTCTGGCGGTAAAGGTTAATACGGAACCGGCCAAGCTTGGAAACCGAGAGCGCTAAATCCATTTCCAAATTCTTATCGAAACGCGACTTTTGGTCGGGAGTTAAAATCTGGTTCAGCACAGCATCAAGGTCATCCATGGTGAGCCTTGCTTCATCAAGAGCGGTAAGTTCGCCGTTGAGCCGTATCATAGGTTGCATACCCACGCGAATGTGTAAGTCCGAGCCTTTTTGCTGTATTAATTCAACCAGCATCTGTTTAAATTTCATATTGCCACCTCTTTACCGAAAATAGTACATACCCTCAAGATATCGAGCCTTAACGGTATTATCGGCAGTCAAATCCTAAGCGTTAGGATCGACCAGGAAGAGAACCTGACCATATTCGACCGGCTGGGCGTTTTCAACGCAAATCTTGACCAATTTGCCGGAAACTTCGGCCTCGATTTCATTCATCAACTTCATCGCTTCGATGATACACAACACCTGGCCATTAGTGACAAACTGGTTAGTTTCCACATACGGTTTTGCATCGGGAGCAGGCGACCGGTAGAAAGTCCCCACCATGGGAGATTTGATCTCCAGGAAGTTCTTGTTTGTTTCATCTTCTTCCTTCTTCTCCTTCGGCGGAGCAACAGCCGGTTTGGGAGTGGGGATTTCATGAACAACCGAGGGGGCAGGATTATGCGAATTACCGCCGGAAGCTCTACGCTTGGTAATTCTTATCTTGCGCCACCAGCGCGAAATCTCCAACTCATCGATATCGGATTCCTCAACCAGCTCTATAAGCTTTTTTATCTCGGATTCTCTCATAAAATTTTGTCTCCGTTCCCTAAAGTTCCATCAAATTTTTAGGGCTTTTTGTCATTATTGAACAACCATTTTTAGTTACTAATACATCATCCTCTATCCTCACACCGCCCCAGCGTGGTATATAAATCCCCGGCTCCACGGTTACAATATTGCCTTCTTTCAAGACAGCCTTTGACCTTTGAGCTAAGATGGGGCCCTCGTGTATATTTATGCGATCGCCCTGAACGCAAATACCTATGCCATGTCCGAGGGCATGCCCGAACCTATCTCCATATCCCTCTTCGGTAATTATATCCCTCGCCGCAGTATCGACATCCCTGGCGCTCACCCCGGGTTTAACCGCTTTAATTCCGGCTATGTTCGCCCTGAGTACCAAATCATATATTTTTTTCTGTTTTTCCGATGCCTTGCCCACAACCACGGTGCGGGTCATATCCGAGGTATATCCTTTATAAACCACGCCGAAATCAAATGTTATCATCTCACCCTTTTTGATTTTCTTCGCCGAAGCCCTGCCATGTGGAAGAGCGCCCCGATAACCGGAAGCAACGATTGTTTCAAAAGAAGCGTACGCGCCTTTCAAATGGGCGCGGTACTCGATCTCCGCCATCAAATCCATCTCGGAAACACCGGGTTTAATCAAGGGGAGAATTTCGCTGAAAATTTCATCGGTTAATTTGACCGCCCTTCTAATAAGGCTAACTTCCGATTTATCTTTTACTTCGCGCAGACCGGTTAAAATTCCTTCGGTGGGAACGAGTTTAATACCCCTCAGCGCCCGGTTAACGGCCCGGTAATTCTTATATTGCAAATACTCTGATTCAAAGCCGGCTTTCTTGCCGAAGACCTTAGGGTCAATGTCTTTCAGGGTGCTGATAAGATCGCGGGTAGCTTCATGCAGTTTAAATCCGCTTCCTTTAATTTCCTTCGCGGCTTGCTCTGTATAGCGGAAATCGGTAAGGAAAATAGCGTGCCTTTTAGAAACAACCGCCACGCCATTGGTGCCTGAGTAACCGGTCAGCCAGCGAACGTTATGAAGATTAGTAACTACTATACTGTCTATTTCCGCTTTTTTAAACCGCGAGCGCAATCTTTTCAGTTTTGAATCCATAAGTTTTCCCTGTGTTTTAATGACTAATTCCCGGGTTTTTCGGCTATATCATCCTGACTGATACGCCCTTCCCGCTTTTCCTCGAGCAGGTCTGAAACTCTTCGCACCAGTTTTTCATCATCGGTTTCTTTTTCCAGCAAACGCCGGTAAACCGCGAGCCCTTTGCGATAGTGCCCCTGTTTGATAAATAGATCCGCGAGTGTTTTAGTTTCAAATGGATAAACGCGTTCGGCTTCGGAACCGAGCATATTCTTAATTGCCGAAATCAATTCCTCCCGGCTGGAAGTTTTTCCTTCGGGTTTATGCTCTTCGGCTTTTGATTCCTTGCTGACCCAGAATTCCCGGGCGCTATCCATAAAACTCACCGACTCCTTTAATCTGCTTTCGAAGTATTTCGACAGGTTAAAAAGCCCGAGTTTCTCGTGAACCTTGGCCATTAAGTCGAACAGGGCGGGAATATCATTATGTATTGCTAAAAGCTCATTGAGGATTTCCCTCGCGCCGGCGTAATCCCCCTTTATATACAGGCACCGCGCGTATAAAAGCTTATCGGGAACAGTAAGTTCATGTTCCCGCAGGGCATTTCTGAGAATCTCGATAGTCCTGTCGACCTGCCCGTCATCGAGCAGGTTTGAAGCGTCCGGCCCGAAGGCTCTATTATGTCTATCCGCATACTCCATAAAAAAATCTCCGCAGGTTTCCGCGGTTAAAATCAACCCAAATATATAATTATAATGGTAAAGTCTTGTCAAGGAAAAAGCCCGGAGACAAAAATAAGCCCGAACGGCGGGGGATGCCGTTCGGGCTATTGCTCATAAGGAGGTTGCCATGAAAAACTTAGTCTATGTCTATATCTTTAAATTCTCTTTTGAGGTCTTTCTTTAATTCCTTGAGCTCCTTTTTCAACTCTTTCATCGAGCTCTTAAGTTCCTTCTGATAAAGTTGCCATTCCTTCTCATCCCAGTCGGGGACTGCGGGTATGTATATGTCGTGGAAATCAGGGGCTATACTCGACCACTTGAACCCGGAGGGGCCGAATTTTTCGGATAGCTCGGCTTTGATCTCTTTCTTTCGCTTATCGCGCATGACAATAATCTTAACTTCATCGCCGGCTTCCTTTTCGGCAAGGATTTTGCGCAGTTCCGAAGTATTGCTGACATGTTTGCCATCCATTTCTATAATCACATCTCCGGCTTTCAATCCAGCCTTTTCGGCAGGGGAATCTTCAACAATTTTCTCTATAAGCACGCCCTCGCCATCTTCGATTCCAAAAAATTCGCCGAGTTGCTCATTCAAGTCATCAATAACCACTCCCAATCCGGCGCGCTTGTCACGCATAATTACGCTGATACCTTTATGATCTTTCCAGTCATCATCATCATATTCATAGCTATAGGAATAAGCGCTTCGCTTAGGTTCACCCATCTCCACGTTCAGCTTCTTTTCCTTGCCATCACGCAGTACCACTACCTCTACCTTATCGCCGGGATTGGTAGCTTTAATTTTGTAGCGAAGCTTCCTTTCCGAGTTGGTATCAACATCGTTGAATTTAACTATAATGTCTCCGGGTTTAATACCTCCTTTTTCCGCCGGGCTATCGCTGACAACATCATCAACTAATACCCCGTCTTTTGAATTCAAATCAAGGGCGTCCATCAAATCCGAATCAATATCCTGTATATAAACGCCCAACCACCCCTTCTTACTTTCTCCGGAGTTGGTGGCCGGGGCGGTACAGGCAACCAGGATAAGTGTCAGCAAAACCACCGGAATCGCCGCGAAAGTTATTGTCCTGCTTCGCATAATCTCTCCTTCCATTTATGAAAAATCTCTCTTTTCCACTTTTATTTCCGGTTAACAAAAAAGTTCCTGTTGTCCTTTCAAATTACATTACGTATGCGGGATACGCAGGTTGCGTTTATTGTAGAAATATTACAAATTTTATGCCGGGAATTTATTACGCAATTTGTGATTGACAGCGGCCCGAATTACTGCTATATTGAAAAAACTCGATAAGAAATAAGATGATTCAGAACGAAAAACCCGCAATCAAATACATTTTTATAACCGGGGGAGTAACATCTTCGCTGGGCAAGGGCATAGCCGCATCTTCTCTGGGGCTTCTGCTCAAGTGCCGGGGGCTGAGAGTGATGCTCCAGAAACTGGACCCTTATATAAATGTTGACCCGGGGACAATGAATCCTTATCAGCATGGTGAAGTTTACGTGCTCAACGATGGCTCTGAAACCGACCTTGATTTGGGCCACTATGAACGTTTCATCGGGGTTAACTTAAGCTCGGTCAACAATGTAACCTCCGGGCAGGTTTATGAAAGAGTGATAACCCGTGAACGCCGGGGTGATTACCTCGGCGCTACCGTTCAGGTTATCCCTCATATTACCAACGAGATAAAAACCCGTATC
Source organism: Candidatus Zixiibacteriota bacterium (assembly GCA_014730345.1). Classification (GTDB taxonomy): domain Bacteria; phylum Zixibacteria; class MSB-5A5; order UM-FILTER-46-8; family UM-FILTER-46-8; genus WJIJ01. Next base: position 12,976 of record WJIJ01000132.1, read on the forward strand.
AGGATGGCATCGGAGGTTAAGGATGGTGTGGATGTGGTTATAACCGAAATCGGGGGTACGGTTGGCGATATTGAATCGCTCCCGTTTTTGGAGGCTATCCGCCAGATGGGAATCGATGAGGGGCGGGGTAACGTGTTGTTTATCCACCTGACATACGTCCCTTATCTAAAAGCGGCCGAAGAACTTAAAACCAAGCCTACCCAGCATTCGGTAAAAGCGCTGAGGGAAATCGGAATTCAACCTGACATTCTTCTTTGCCGGTCGCAGAAAGAACTGACAAAAGACGTTAAAAACAAAATTGCATTGTTCTGCAATGTTCCGCCGGAAGCGGTTATAGAGGACCTCGATTGCGATACAATATACGAAGTTCCGTTGTTATTCCATGATGAGATGCTGGACAATCTTGTTATCCATTATCTCAACCTGTGGTGCAAGGACCTCGATTTGAGCGAATGGGAAAAGATAGTTCATCGCATTAAAAATCCATCGAAAGAGGCCACTATCGGGATATGCGGAAAATATATCCATATCAAGGATGCCTATAAAAGTATAATAGAAAGCTTCGTACATGCCGGTATTGAGAATGACTGCCGGGTAAATATCGAGTGGATATCATCGGAGGACGTAAAAAAGTACGGCCCGGAGAAATACCTGAAAGATATCGATGGTTTGCTGATTCCCGGCGGTTTTGGCGAAAGGGGAATTGAGGGGAAGATTGAAGCCGTGCAATATGTTCGTGAAAACATGATACCGTTTTTCGGTATATGCCTGGGCATGCAGTGCGCGACTATCGAATACGCCCGCAACGTATGCAGTATCCCCGATGCTAACAGCCTTGAATTCGACCAGACAACCGCTAACCCGGTTATCCATTTGATGGAGGACCAGAAAAAAATTACCCAGAAAGGCGGCACCATGCGCCTGGGCGCCTATCCATGTATCCTTAAACCGGATACGATTGCGGCCAAGGCCTACGGCGTCGATGAAATCTCCGAACGGCACCGCCACCGCTATGAATTCAACAACGAATTCCGGGAGATATTGAAAAACGAGGGAATGTCCCTTTCCGGCGTTTCACCCGATGGAAGCCTGGTGGAAATAATCGAGGTTCCCGGACATCCGTGGTATTTAGGGGTACAATTCCATCCTGAACTGCAATCCCGCCCCGATAAAGCCCATCCCCTGTTCCGGGAATTCGTCAAGGCTGGATTGGAATACCGCGAAAGACAAAGCGGCTCGAAATCCAAAAAATCGGAGAAGGTTAAATCCGTTGAATAGCATTTCTATCCGTTTTATAATCCTGCTGATGGGGGGGTTCCTTGCCGGTTCAGCCTGTGATTTAGATGAACCGAAAACCGATTACGTTTGGAATGTTCCTTATCCAAATGATTCCATGGCGGTTTTAATTCAAAGGTCGGTGGATGTGGATTCCATGAACCTCATCTGGTCGGATCCTCTCGATGTAATCTTCATGTTTGTCGAACGAAGCCCTTTCCGGGGAATAATTTCTCCCGAAGATGTCGAAGTTATTCCGGTTTCCATGATATCATTCGAAGCGGTTCTGATTTTTCCCGATGACAGCGCCACCCTGAAGTTAAAAATCGAAAGGGCGTATCCGCGCAAAGGGGCAAGGTCAATACTGCGTATTACCGAGGCACAGTGGGCAGATGATTAAACCATTCAAAATCGGCAACATAGAAGTTGGTGGTGGTAAACACATCCTCATTGCCGGGCCATGCGTAATCGAGAGCGAGAAAATAACCACTCGCGTTGCTGAACGCCTGGCGCGGATACGCGATAATTTCCAACTCCAACTGATCTTTAAATCATCCTACTTGAAAGCGAACCGGACTTCGATAGAATCATATACCGGCCCGGGAATCGACAAGGGTTTGGAGATACTCGGCAAAGTAAAGGAGGTATATAATCTCCCCATTTTAACTGATGTGCATTCGCCGGAAGAAGCGCCGTTAGCCGCCGAAGTAGCCGATATCCTGCAGATACCAGCGTTTCTATGCCGTCAAACGAAGCTTACAGTAGCAGTCGCCGAGACCGGCAAAGCGGTGAACATCAAGAAGGGTCAATTCGTCGCCCCGGAAGACATGGGCGTTATCGCCGAAAAAGCCAAATCAACGGGCAATGACAGGATAATGCTGACTGAGCGGGGCACAAGTTTCGGTTATCATAACCTGGTGGTCGATTTCCGTTCGTTTATCATCATGCGCAAACTCGGTTACCCGGTAATCTACGACGCCACTCACAGCGTGCAGTTGCCATCGGGCCTGGGAACGGCATCGGGTGGGAATCCCGAGTTTATAGTACCGCTGGCGAGGGCGGCGGTAGCATGCGGTATAGATGGCCTTTTCATCGAAACCCATCCAAATCCACCGCAAGCCCTGTGCGATGCCGGATGCCAACTGCCTATAGCGCTGATGGAGGATTTGATTAAAGAGGTTTTTGATAAGCAATAATTACCGTTTATTCTCAAAATTTTTTCTTTTGCGGGTACATAAATAATACAATTCCGTTAGTATATATCAATCCCCTTCAAGCACTTAAGTATATTACGTATATGCAATTACGTAATTTGGCCAGGTAAATTCCGCTTGACAAATCCATTTATAAACCATATATTTCTGATGTACGGGGGCAGAATGCATCTAATTGGAAAAGGATATCGTAATGTGCCGTATGCGGAGCGTTATTTATAAACCGTTGAGGGGGGGGGAGCTCAGGAGCACCCTTCGCGCGGGGACCCCCGGGTTGATGGTTAGATAAGGAAGTTTTTATTTGATCGTTAACAATTTATAAAGGAAAAAGATCATGAAAAAGTATTATAATATTACCGCATTTATTGCCTTAATAGCAATTGCAGTTTTCATATCATCCATCAGCTATTCGGATACTGGTTCCGCGATATATGGTCAGACATACGTTGGCGGAACGTTAACAGGTAATGTACCTGTTTCAATAACCGGAATATGCGAAGAGCAAACGTGGTCAGGAGAGGGCGAGTTAAAAGGATGGTATAATGTTTGCGATTTGACAGATACGGGCTATTATAGATTATCAGCGAGTTATATTCGAAATGATAGCACATTTTCCGCAACGGTTATTGGCAATAGAACTCAGGGAGTTTCTGCTGATAGTATTGACTTACACTTGATTTATATTCATTCCGGAGGCTCAAACGGAGGAGATCGGTAATAGTTTAAAAGGGGAAATGGTTATACCGTTTCCCTTAAGGAAATCAATAATGAAACGGCTTCTAATATTACTAATATTGATTGAATTTTTAGCTAACCCAATAATATGTCAAGCTGATTTGGAACTATTGCCCGGTTGGCCGCAGACATTTGAAGACGATCCGCTTTTCGGAACAGGTAAAGGCGGAATAGTAATGATCGATTTGAGTTCCGATTCTAACTCAGAAATTATACTTGGTTGTTCTAATTGTATCTATATACTTAATCAATATGGGGATCCTCTGCCCAATTGGCCCCAATGTACAGCATTTATAGCCAATAAACAACCGTCGATAGGAGATATTGATAATGATGGAGAATATGAGATAGTCGCCTCAGTGAGCGACCCGCTTGGCGGCGAACGGGGAAGAATATATAGTTGGGAATTGGATGGCACTATTATTTTTTTTAAAGATGTAAAGGAATTTGCATCGATTCCTCTACTGTACGACATAATTGGAGATCCCTCGTGTGAGATAATAGTAAATAGTTATGAAGACAATAAACTTTTTGTCTTGTATGGAAACGGCGATGATGTAAATGGGTGGCCCCGAAATATAATAGCCGCAAGCAATCCAACCGCAGGGGATGTAGATAATGATGGTATCACTGAAATATTCGCATTTTCATTTGAAGAACTTTTCTATTATGCAAAACTAAACTGCTTTAATCCGATGGGGGAACCTTGTGCGGATTTTACATTTTCAATTGAAGTAGACACATCGCGCCACATTGTTATTTCTGATTATGGGGGGGTATCTTTGGGAGATGCCGATTTAGATGGTTTTTTAGATATAATGATACAGTACTCCACGGCCGAAAACTTGTGGGATTTCGATAGCTTTAGATATGTATTATACAATAATGGTGAGATATGGAACAACTGGCCGGTATATTATGAAAGCGATGTTAATTATGCGTTAGTAGTTTCTGACGTTGTTAACGGAAATAATTTGGAGCTTATAAGCTCAACGGGTATTAGCGATGAATACCATTTATTTGATACTAATGGTGAGTTCGTTTCCGGATGGCCAACATTTCCTAACGACGGTTCGGCTCATTCTCAGCCTGTTGTTGGGGATATCGATGGCGATGGCGAACTTGAGATTATTTTCGGCAACAATCATTTCGACGAAAATTATATCGGCTACCTTTGGGCTTTTAATGGAGATGGTTCAGTTGTGGAGGATTTTCCGCTCAGGCAGGAAGGAACGACCGGATATTTTTCTCCGGCGTTGGGAGATATAAATAACGATGGTCTGTTGGACATAGTTTTCATATCCGATGTTAGCTCTGATTCAGGGCGCTTCAAAACCATCTGGGCTTACACTTTTAATGTTCCTTATGACACCACGCTGTTGCCGTGGCCGATGAACGGGCATGATCCACAACATACATTTAACTATAATTTCCGGATGCCTGCCTCCGTTAATGATGGGAAAACCCCCAACCTGCCGTCAGTAATAACCCTGACCAACCACCCCAATCCCTTCAACTCAGCGACGGTTATCGAATACGTGGTTGAGGATAAAGGAAAAGTCCAATTAGAGATATACAACCTGCTGGGGCAAAGGGTAGCAAAATTGGTTGATGATGAGATTTCGCCGGGGAAACATTCGGTACGGTGGAATGCCGATGGGTTTTCATCAGGGATATATTTCAGCGTGTTGAAAACGGGTGATGTAAAACACAGCCGGAGGATGGTGCTTTTGAAGTAAGATTTTCCCGGCAGGTCGGGAGACCTGCCGGGCACCGAATGCGGGTGCGCGGCAGATGTCCCCGGCTGCCGCGGAGAGCAGACCCGGCAGAATATTGTAAAAGGATATCGTAATGTGCCGTATGCGGAGCGTTATTTATAAACCGTTGAGGGGGGGGGAGCTTAGGGGCGCCCCCCGCGCGGGGACCGCCGGGTTGCGTGATTAGAACCGGAATATTTGAAATCTAATCATTAAACACTAAATCAACAGGAGAAAACATGAAAAGGAAATCATTAATATTTGTTGGCCTTCCTATAGTTATCGTTTTGATAATTGCTTCATTTTTTCTGGATGATTACGCGGCAGGCCAGAGAGGGTCATATCCAGCCCCAGCATTTAATGGTAGAGTGACCGTTGAAGGACAATATAAAAATGGAGTAGTGGTAGAATTAGGAATCGGTGGGTACTATTACCAGGTATTTTCAACGAGTTCAACCGGTATAGGTGATGGCTGTTATGCGATTGGCCGCCATAATGATACTGGA
>WJIJ01000133.1 GCA_014730345.1 Candidatus Zixiibacteriota bacterium
GAGCATTTTGAGCAGTATTTAGATGTATATAGAACTAACTATCTCTATTTAGGATATAACGATTTTTATGATTATCTCGAAGAGCCGGTTCTTGGCGTTATTGATACGGTCATAGAAGGCAACATCGAGGAGAATCCGATGCTGACATCCGAGGAGGATGGTTTCAAACTGCAGGCGTACTCGCCATGTATAGACGCCGGTCATCCCGATATATTGGACGTTGACGGCACTCGTTCCGATATGGGACATACCGGAGGTCCGGGAGGATTTACTTACCAATACCAGGACCTTGCCCCGGATACGCCCGACACACTACTAATTAATGTCTCCGGTGATTCGGCGATACTGTCCTGGACTCCCAACGACGAAGCCGACATCAACAGCTATAATCTATATAAGGGATTAGAACCCGATTTCCCCTTGATAACGCCTTATGAGAATATCACCCATCCGGAATCGACCACGGTCGATGTAGTCAATCCCGATACGACTTACTATTTCAAGCTTACCGCGGTGGATATGAATTTCCATGAATCAAACCCCACCAACGAAGTGTCGACCAATCCCACGGGTTTTAATGATGATCCTCACAGGAATATTCCGACGGGGATATCTTTGCTAAGCAATCATCCAAATCCATTCAACAGCGCGACATTTATATTGTACGAGATAAACTGCGATGGCTACGAGCATGTGGATTTATCGATTTACAACGTGATGGGACAGAAGGTAAAAACCATAGTAGATAAATTGCAAACAAGCGGCAGTTATGATTTTATATGGGAAGCTAAAGATGATGATGGCAGACCTGTATCATCGGGAACATATTTTTTAATACTAAGGAAAGGAGGCGATGTCAAAAGAACCAAGATGGCGCTGTTGAAGTAAGGTGCTACTCGGCCACCTCCGAGCGGTAGGACATAACCTCGAGGATACTGCTGACGATGCGGAATGAGTTTTCCGACGCGTTATGCAGGGACTGCTCGAAATCAGACGCGGCTTCATCGTCCGCCGAATCAGAAATGGTGCGCAGTACCACGAAAGGAACATCGTTCAAGAAACATGTATACCCCACCGCGGCTCCCTCCATCTCGGTAGCCACCGCTCCGAACTCCCGTTGAAGCCATTCGATTTTGCGTTTATCGGAGACAAACCTGTCACCTGATACGATAGTACCTACCACCAATTTGGGGGAGTCTTTTTCATATTTAAAGATATCATCAAAACCGAAACACGTAAATTTCACCAACCGCGGATCGGCTTCTATCATCCTGCCGGTATTGGGCAGTTCGCCATGGCGGCGTCCGAAAGCGGTCAAATCGAAATCGTACTGGACGACATAGTTGGACACGACCACATCCCCCCTGGAGAGATAGGGCACCAGCGAACCCGCCAGCCCGGTGAAAAGTATCTGCTGAACATCGAACCGGTCGATCATGATCTGGGTACCGATGGCGGCATTGACCTTGCCGACTCCGGAATGGAGCAGGACAACATCCTGTCCTTTGAGAACGCCCCGGTAAAATGTCATACGGGCGTACTCGACCGTCCCGGAGATCTCCATGCTGTCTTTGAACATGGCAACTTCTTCGGGCATCGCCCCTATTATTCCGGTCATAACTCGCCGTATCCTTCCAATACCAACCGGGCGTATTCTTTAGCGGCGAACAGGGAATGGTCCCGGTAATTGCCGCATTCTCTGGCGGAGATACCGGGGACATCTTCCCACGCGGTATTGAGCACTTCATGGAGCGACCTGATGAGCGCGCGCTGTACCTCACCGGATGGCACATTGCCCCAGACGGACATATAGAAACCGGTGCGGCATCCCATGGGAGAGATGTCGATAACGCCGTCGAGGTAAGTTTTCATGTATGTTGCCAGCAGGTGCTCCAGCGTATGGATACCGCCGGTGGGGATTGCGCCGGTGTTGGGTTTAACGAACCGGAGGTCGAATTTGCTGATCTTATCCCCATGTTTGCCGTCGTAAACGCCGACCTTGCGCACCTGGGGGGCTTGCATGCTTATATGGTCGACGGTGAAAGATTCGGGTTTTTTGTGTGTTTGTTCCATAATAATTTTATCGGCTAAAATTCGTATCCCGTGAAACGAACAGCTTATTTACCACAGCATTTTTTGTACTTTTTGCCGGAGCCGCAGGGGCAGGGGTCGTTCCTGCCGACCTTTTTGCCCTCGCGCTTGACGGTTTGCGGTTTCGCCTGCTGGGGCTGGGCGGCTTCACCCATGCCGGTGTAACCCATGTTGACCGCGGAATCATGGACCTCGACCATCTGTTTCTCGGTCTCTTTTTTACGGGCGGCCGGCTGAGCTTCCGTCTGTTTTTGATCGCCTTCGGGTTTTCTGAGCTGGATTTTATAAACGAATTCGACGATTTCCCTGTCGATCTGGTTAAGCATTTTTTCAAACGCGACGAAAGTTTCTTTCTTATATTCAATCAGCGGATTCTTTTGGCCATAGGCACGCAAGCCAATACCCTGCCGAATCTGGTCGAGTTCATAGAGATGGTCTTTCCAGCGTTCATCGATTACCGAGAGGTAGGCGTAACGTTCGAGCTTGCGCATAATATCAGTACCGTAGGTTTTCTCGCGGTACTGGTAAATCTCCTTCGCGGCTTTGTGAAGCATCTCGCTGACGCGCTGGTGGTCCAAATCATCGAGATTGTCTTCCTTGAAATCCACATTCAGCAGGAACAGGCGGGATATATCCTCTTTCAAGCCCAACAGGTTCCATTCTTCGGGGTAGTCGGAAGCGCAATGCTGGGCAAGGACGGCGTCGATATTTTCCTCGACCAGCCTCTGGACATCCTCGGAGAGGTCTTCGCCTTCCAATGCCTGGGCGCGGAGGCTGTAGATAACCGCGCGCTGTTGGTTCATTACATCGTCATAATCGAGGAGATGTTTTCTTATGCTGAAGTTCTGGGCTTCAACTCTTTTCTGGGCTTTCTCGATAGCTTTTGTTACCATGCCATGCTGGATAACTTCGCCTTCCTCCACACCGAGACGGTCCATGATAGCGGCTATCCTGTCGCTCCCGAAAAGGCGCATGAGGTCATCTTCAAGCGAGAGGAAAAATTTCGATGAACCCGGATCTCCCTGGCGGCCGGAACGTCCGCGAAGCTGGCGGTCGATGCGTCGTGATTCATGGCGCTCGGTACCGACAATATGCAATCCGCAGGGGACATTTTCTTCGCAGTTGTCGTATTCAGGGCATGGTTCACCTTCGGCCGGGTTGGAGACCATCTTGCAGTTAGGGCTTTTAACGACCTGCTTATCAAGCTTGATATCGGTACCGCGTCCCGCCATGTTGGTGGCGATGGTAACCGCTCCGACATGTCCGGCTTTGGCTACAATTTCGGCTTCCTGTTGGTGGTACTTGGCATTCAGCACCGAGTGGGAAATACCCTGCCTTTTGAGCATCCTCGAAAGGGTTTCGGAAACTTCGACGGATACGGTACCGACCAGCACAGGTCTGCCCTGTTCATGCTTTTCGACTATCTCCTCGATTATGGAGTTGTACTTTTCCCTCTTGGTGCGGTAGATGTTATCATCATAGTCGATTCTGCGCACCGGTTTATTAGTTGGGATGCAGACCACATCGAGTTTGTAAATCTTGTAAAACTCCTCCGCTTCGGTTACCGCCGTACCGGTCATACCGGCGAGTTTATCATACATACGGAAGAAATTCTGGAGGGTAATGGTTGCCAGAGTTTGGGTTTCACGCTCTATCTCCACGCCTTCCTTGGCCTCGATAGCCTGGTGAAGGCCATCGGAATAACGCCTGCCGGGCATTAGCCTTCCGGTGAATTCATCGACAATCATCACCTTGCCGTCCTGGACTACGTACTCATCATCGCGTTCGTAAAGGATGTAAGCTTTTAAGAGCTGGTTGATGTTATGGTTTTTCTCAGAGCGTTCGGCATGCAGGCGGTACAGCTCTTCCCGTTTCTGGATTTTTTCTTCATTGGAGAGGTTTTCGTCGCCCTCGATTTCGGATAATCCCTCGGTGATATCTGGAATTACGAACAGTTCCTTATCGCGGGCATCCATCTCGCCGATACCCTGTTCGGTAAGGTTGATGGAATGTTCCTTTTCATCGATAGCGAAGTATAACATCTCGTCGATCTCGTGAATGCGTTTCTCGCGCATGAAATCTGCTTCGACCCTGGAGACGAGTTTTTGCACTCCCTGCTCTTTGAAAAGTTTAAGGAGTTTCTTGTTCTTGGGAGAACCGCGCTGGGCGCCAAGCAGGCGGATACCGGCTTCGTAATCCTCGTTCTGTTCAAGAAGTTTTTCGCCTTCGGCAATAAGCTTATTGACCAGGGTAGTTTGCCTCTTTACCAGTTTCTGCACCAGCGGCTTCATTTCCTTGAACCGATGGGTTGAAACCGAAACGGGGCCGGAAATAATCAGCGGCGTACGGGCTTCATCGATAAGAACACTATCCACCTCGTCGACGATGGCGTAGTTGTATTTTCTCTGCACACGGTCTTCGGCGCGCTGGGCCATGTTATCACGGAGATAATCGAAACCGAATTCGTTGTTGGTACCGTAGGTAATATCGCAGTTGTAAGCTTCCCGCCGCTGGATGTTATCCATATCATTCTGGATACAACCGACAGTAAGACCGAGGAATTTGTAAATCCCGCCCATCCACTCGGAGTCTCTCCGGGCAAGGTAATCATTTACAGTAACCAGGTGGACTCCCTTGCCGGAAAGGGCATTGAGATAAATGGGCAAAGTAGCCACGAGGGTCTTACCTTCACCGGTTGCCATCTCGGCAATTTTGCCCTCGTGGAGGACAACTCCGCCGATGAGCTGTACATCATAGGGAATCATATCCCATTCGACCTCGAAACCGCTTACATCCCATTTTTTGCCGCATAACCTTTTACAGGCTTGTTTAACAACAGCGAATGCCTCCGGTAGTATATCATCAAGGGACTCTCCTTCATCAATCCTCTGGCGGAACTCGACGGTTTTCGCCTGGATTTCCTCGTCTGAAAGGGAATCATATTCCTCGTAATAACCGTTGATCTCGTCAACAGTCGGTTGAATCTTTTTTATGTCGCGGTCGTGCTTCGAACCGAAAATCTTTTCGATAATATTCATAAATATACCCGCTTAGTATTTTACCATAACCAGAGTTAGCCCCTGAGGGGGAACGCTCAATGGTTCTTTGCTTTTTTCTCCTGAAATTATTTTACGCTTGAACTGCTCAATAGTTAACTGGTCTTTGCTGATTCTCACCATATCGCCGACAAGCATGCGCACCATTCCGTGAAGGAACCTGTTCGCCTCAATGGTGAACAGCGCTTCATACCCCAATCTTTTCCATGATGCTTCAATGACCCGGCAATTATTCATCTCCTTCTGGGACTTGGCGATGCAGAATGCCTTAAAATCGTGGTCGCCCAGTATTTCCCGGGCGGCCTCATTCATCTTTTCGACATCTAATTCATAATTGATTTGCCAGACGAACCTGCGCTGGAGCGCGGTGGGGCCGATATGGATACGGTAGGTATATACCCGTGAATCCGCGTCGCGTCGCGAATCGAAGCTTTCATCGACCTCCTGAATGGTTTTAACCGCGATATCTTCGGGAGTAACCGCATTTAAACTGACCAGGAATTTAAAGGGGTCGATTTCTTTTTCAATGGCGAAATCCGCTACCTGCCCGAAGGCATGCACCCCGGCGTCAGTTCTTCCGGAACCGGTCAATTTAACCGTCTCGCCGGTTATCTGGGAAATCCCTTTAACGATTTCCCCTTGTATTGTCCGCTGGTCGGGTTGGATCTGCCATCCCGCGAAATCGGTACCGTCGTATTCAATTATTGATCTAAACCGTGCCAAAGGAATCTCCTACAAGGCGACTAAAGAAAAGATACATCCTGCTGTAACAAGAATAAAAACAATTAAATGGGAAAGCGCAACATCGCGTTGAAAATAAGAGCTTCTTTTCATGCCAGGCAGATAACCCTTGGATAGCATGGCATCGTTCAAATCGGCGGTCCGCCTTATAACCGAGAAAAAAAGCGGTATCAACAAAGAACTTAGCCGTTCCGTCCGGAGAAAGCTTCTTTTCGAGAACTCCACGCCCCGGGCTTGTTGAGCGGTTTTTATGGCTATAGCTTCATCATACATAACCGGTATAAATCTCAGTGTAATAGACATCACCAATGATATATCTTCCACCGGCAACCTTATGATCTTGAGCGGATAAAGCATACGGATAAACGAATCGGTAAGTTCGTTGGGTGAAGTGGTAGCCGTCAAAAGGTAAGCCGACAGGAGAAACACTATGAAACGAAAACCGTATAAAACACCTCGATTTAAACCTTCCGTCCCAATTTCAATGCCCCAAATGGAGACTACGGGTTCTCCCCCGCCGATGAACAGATGAAGGATAACTACGAAGACAAACAGCCAAATCCATACCCGGAACTGCCTGAATAGCATAGACATTCTAAGTTGCGCGCCGATTGATCCGGCAAGAAGCAATATCAAAGCCCCGCCAATAACATAGGGAGACACGCTGACAAGGACAGCCACGGTCAGCATAACCAGCATGATAATCTTCAATACCGGGTCAAATATATGCAGATAAGAATTTGCAGGATAATAACTTCCTATTGAGAATACCATATTCCCTGTTTTCTTTGGAGCAACTGAACTTTCTTATTTTTGCGCCCGGCATCTATCGCATAAACCGAAGACATCGATTCTCCTGCGGGTAACCTTGAATTTTTTCTTCCTGGCGTTTTTTTCGATCATTTCATCGACTTTGGGGTCAGTGAACTCAAGAATCCTGCCGCAGTTCTCGCATATAAGGTGGTGATGCTGTTTCTGCTTGAGCGCGTTTTCATAACGGGCCACCCCGTCGCCGATTTCAACCAGGCGGGCAATCCCCGCCTTATGAAAGAGGTTTAAAGAACGGTAGACTGTCGAGTAACCTATATCGGGATATTTCTTTTTAACCATTTCCAACAAGTCCTCGGCAGAAACATGCCGGTCGGTGCTCAGGAAAATTTCGAGGATGCGGTTCCTCTGCCGGGAGCGTTTTAGTCCATGTTTTTTCTGATAAATATTAAGGTATTCCAACTCGGTTTTCATTTAAAACCTCAGGGATGAATTGAAGAAGCTCCATATATATAAAAATGATTTTCGGTTTCATATTTAATATGATAATCCAATACTGACCGCAGGTCAAATACTATTTAATCGCGATATTTTTATTGCATTTGGAGGTTGAAAGGTCTAAATTCCATCGAAAAATGAACCCGGAATAATCAAAGGAGATGTTTTGCGTAAGATAGCGACATTAATTCTGATTGTGTTGACAACGCTGTTGATTGCTTTTGCGGTATCATCGTGCGATAAAGAAGCCGCTGAACAGCGTATTTTCAATGACCCTGTGATGAAAAAAGCGCTTCTGGAGAAGATGATGGCCGACGAAGAGATGGTTCACACCATGCTTAATCACGTCCTCAATCAACCGGTTCTTGTTGATACGATCATGACCAGGATTGTTAACAGCGAGAGTATGCGGGCAAAGATGCTCACCAAAGCCTTCGCTGATTCGGCGGCGCTGGAAGATGTTATCTTCCGCGTCCAGGGCGACCCTGAACTGAAAAAACGGGTTACCGGAAGACGCCGTTAAGTTTATTCAATACCGCAAGGTTCTATATTTAAACCGCCGGAATTATCCCGGCGGTTTTTTATCTGCGTAATCCTATTGTATTTTCAATCTTTTCGGGTGTTGCCGGATATTTTACGGAAACAACGGTATCGGCCTTCTGAGATTATCAGGATGCAATGATTATGAAGGTATTCGAGGAAAATATTAGCCCCTCTTAATGACGATTTGAACTCGGGATACTGTGCCAAAAGGGCATCGGAGGGCACCGATTTATCATCACCCGTATCGGTTACTATAAATTCTATATTAAAATTGCTAAGCGTCGAATCGACATCCTGAATGTCATCGATTTTTTTGAAATCGATAGCATTCTGCCATAAGGGGAGCAGAAGGTAGACTTTCGGTTCGAGGAAGTAATATACAATCGCTTCATTATAGGCGAATACCCCGATAGCTTCCGAGCCTTCGGCTATACTGTTGACCTTTTGGGAAAATTCATATTCAGGATAAACTGGCACGTATTCCCCGGAGCTTAACTTTTTGCGGTCGACTTCCATCAAGTCACGGTAAAACTCGTGTTTGGTTTGAGTACCGAAAACCACCGGGAATTTTTGATACTGTCGTTTGGCGTTTATCATATTGGCAAGCAGGATATTAACCGCCAATACCGCGAAAACCACAAACCGGGCGAATTTACCTCTGGAGAAGATCTGCACTAATGGTCCGGCGCAGTAAACAGCAATTCCGGGGAGTATGGGAAGCAAATAGCGGCCATCACGAAGGAATAGAAACCAGAAAATAAAATACAGCAATCCGGTTACTAAGAAAAAGTTCACTACTCTGTTCTTCTGCCGGAATAATAAAGCCACGGGTAGAGCCGTAAGGAAAACAGGTCCGATCCGGGCGAGATACTTATCCGGTTGGAAGACCAACCTGAACGGAGAAAGTATAAACTCAATTAGATTGACATCGACATACGGTTCACGCAGTAGGGTAAACTTAAAGGCAAGGGTCGAATCCCAGAATCTATCGGTGAAAAGGTCGGTGAAAAAGGGATGGAAGGGATTCCCGGTAAGAAAATAACTGCGGAGATACCATGGAGAAGCGATGAGCAGGTTAAGCACAATCGCCCATGCTATCGCCCCGTAACTCAGCTTTGTCCTTCCAAGGATTCTGCCGATGAGAATCACGAATATCGCCGATGCGCCGATACCCAGGCCATACAATTTGATCCCCGCGGCAAAACCGGCGAATACCGCCCCCAGAATAATCTGTTTGCTGTCTGAATTGACATAACCCAAAGCGAACGCATACAACGATAAAAGCGAAATTAAAGCTAATACCTGGTCGTTTTTAGCCTCGGCGATAAGAAAAGGCAAAAACATGGTTGACATTAATACCGCCAAAGCGATTACCGCGGATTTAGCATCGGTTAATTTACGGGCTATGGAAAATACAGCCGCGAACATCATAACCGCGGCGATGTATTGTATAAACTGCCCGCCCTTCAAATTTGAAAGCAGGATAAGGAAACCCGAAATCATTTCTGCGGTAAACGGGGTCGCGCCGTAGAAAAAGGTTGGATTAAAGGTGATACGTCCATCGGAGAGGTACTGGCCCAGGAGTTCATAGTGATAATTGAAAACATCGAGGTTCATCGGCGGCGATAGGGCTCCCACAAACGCGGTGATGATATAGACAAAAAGGCCGAGGATCAGTAAATTTAACAGCCATCCATTAGCGGCAAGTAAATCTCTGAAGATAGATCTCTGGGAATTGATTATGCCGCCCCAGTAATGGAAACCTGCAACGGAGGCGATGACCAGAACCACCAGCCATACAAAAGCGGCTGTGAAATTTAGATACCCTGCAATCCCGGCGGCCATCATAAAATAGGCAGAGATTATATACATGAATCCCCAGGAATAATAGACAGAGATACTATCGCGATGATTCAGCGAAAATAAACGGCTTGCAAGCAGTGATCCGCTTAAAATGAAGATGAGCGAGACCGCGAGGGCTACTAATACAAACATATTAATTAAGCATATCCTTTAGAACCGTCAATGCGGTTTTATACCTCTCACCGAAAAAATCGAAAATATACAGGATGCTGATAATCGCCATCCAACCTATTGATACTCCCGCTATGCTTCTGCCGGCACGCTCATTCGTTCCGGCGAAATTATCCTCCGCCGAATCCAGCAGTCCTTTAAAAACCGCCCCGAATACAAGGTAGTCGTAAACACGACCGGATAATATCCCGGTCATTCCGGCGATATATTCCAGAGGTTTATAAAACAGTGGAATGGTGATAAACCTCAGGATAAAATGGGTCAACGGCCTCGAGAACAACCTGTAAATCGGGACATGTTCCGCAGTCTTCGGATGCTTTGCCGCAAAAAGCGCTAATCCTTTTAGTCCGAACTCATAGCGCTTCGACAATAACTCATGAAGTTCGATGGGATGGACATGGAACGCGACAGCTTGCGGAATGTAATAAATATCAATGCCCTCTTCAGCCAGCCGGTAACCTAAATCAAGGTCTTCGCCCCCGTAGAAAGCGTAGTCTTCATCAAATCCGCCAAGCTCATTATATAACTCAGCCGGGATTGAGAAATTGCCGCTGATAAAATACCTGAATGGGATCCGGGATGGCCGTTTCAGTTGGAACATGGACCTGTTGCCGAGATATTTTCCAGCCGCCGTGTCATCGGGATAATTAACCTTTCCGACCGCGGTCATGTCGGGATTTTCCGAATGGAAACTGATATGTCTCTCTATAAAGTAATCATCGAGGGCTAAATCGCCGTCAACAAATATCAGCAGGTTACCCGATGCCGCTTTCGCGCCTGTATTTCTTGATGACGCCCTGCCCGCATTATGGTTGTTGTGAATAATGATTAAATCCGCTTCAGTTTCAATATTATCCAGGTATTCACCGGTCCCGTCGGAAGAACAATCATCCACGATTACGGTCTCGAATTTATGCCCCATTGACTGTTTGGAGATGGATTCTATCAGCTTCATAAGATGCTCGAGCTGGTTATAAGTAATTACAATCAATGAAGCGCTGATTTCAGTCATCGAGAACCTCTTTATAAATATACAGATATTTACGTGCCTGGCTTTCCCAGGTGAATTCCTTTGAGAACTCAAGCGCGTTTTTGCCATAGCGCCGCGATACTCCCGGAGCTTCGATGAAAAGCTCTATTGCTTCCCTGGTACATTCGGCGTCAGCATCTACAACCAAACCCAACTCATATTTCTCAGTAAAATATTTCAATTCAGGCATATCGCTTACAATAACCGGCAATCCAGCCGCAAGGTAACTGAAAAATTTATTGGGTAATGCCATCCGGTTGTTTTCGGCTACCGGTTCCATTATCAATACGCCTGCGTCCGCCGAAGATAAATACTCCTTTACATCCATCCCAAGTTCAATTTCCCGGAAAATTATTTTGTCGGTAATGCCATACTTTTCAATTTTATCCACTAACAACGCCTTAAGAGGCCCATCTCCCAATATCAACAATACGACATCCTCAACATCCTTAACGGCGTCTATCAATATCTCCAGGCCCTGCCCGGGACGGAGAACCCCGATATAAACGAGAACCATCCTGCCTTCAGGAATACCCAGTTTTTCACGCATAGAGCCGGCGCTTCCTTCTGAATGGAAATCGGCGCAGGAATAAATAATCTCCGGATTGGGAATAGAATAAAAACTGGCGAGTTTATCCGCTATAGAACCATTGATAGTTATGACCCTATCAGCCCTGTAGATAAGCAATCGTTCAAGCATGTTCCATATAAAACGGGTAATCGGCCGCCCGTTCAATGCTTCCAGACCGGTATAATACTCATGAGACTCATAAATCAATTTCCCCCGGTTAATAAGGGCCGCGAAAGATGCCGGAGCGAGGGCATCCAGGTCGAAGGCGTGGTAAATATCGGCATTGGCTTGCGCTCCGAGAACCGCCGCCCGGTAATTGTACTTGATGAACCTGCCCTTAGAGGTGGGCAGACCGGAAGTGTCCAAACGTATCACTCTTACACCATCGGTTTCCAATTCATCGTCTTTGCCAGATGGTGATTCCGCGATAACAGTGATTTCATGGCCGTTTGAAGAAAGGTACCGGCATGTCCTCCTCACCCTGCCGTCAGTAATATAAGGATTGAGGAGGAACATACAAATTTTTCGTCCATTAGTCCCCATAGCTAATTACAGCCCTATTCGAATATGAAATCGTGATAACCCAGTTCCCCGGCGAGGTTCATATAACTTTCAGCAAGCGAGGAAGGCTTCAAAACATCGAAACCATTTTCCGATAATTTTTTCAGCAGTCTCTTATAGACATCGAACCAACCGGGGTAATCGATATCATACGCGGTGCGCAGGTGCCATAAGAATGTTACCGCTCCATTCAAGCGCAATGCGGTATCGACCAAATTATCAAGTATCTCGTTAACTTCCTCAATTTCGCGGTTAGGGATCAAGGCTCCATCCATAACTATCAGCGGAATTTCCAGGATGGGGATAGCTTTTTCGGTGCCGAAGTCATAGGGATAAAACGGCAACCCGGTGCCGCAACGGTACCCGATTGTATCTGAATACCCCAGTGATGAGTCGTATTTTAGATTCGCACTCTGAATTTTGCGGTACCCCCCCGCGACCTCGAACCGGAGGTAATGGGAGCGGTTGCCGTAAACATTGACGCCGGTGTTCTCGAGCTTTTCCTTTTCCTTCGTGAGTTTGTCGCCGTCAATGACGCTGTTATATGAGCCATGAAGCCCTACCTCGAATCCCTTAGCGGTCAGTTCGGCGATTTTCATGCGGAAATTATATCCATTGACATTGTACTTGGGGTCATATTTTGTACGGTAATAAGGAGCGGTAAAGAAGAACGCGCTTTTAAATCCATACCCGGCTTCGGCAGTTGTGAATGAACCAAAATTCCAGAACGGATTATCTTCGGTTTTTATCTTCCTGCCGATTGTATCTGTAAGGCTGTTAACCCTCGATTTTAAATCCTTTTCCCCCTCGAATAATAAGCGGAAGGAACCCTTTATGGAACGTATCGGCTGGTCGACATCGTGAGTGAGGATTGCCATCGGGGTCTTTCTGTCATCTAACTCGAAGGACATATCTTTCAAGGCGCGCTTTACAGTATTAAGATGGTAATCTACTACAGGTTCATTTAAAAACCCGGAAGGATGCAAAACCGAATTCGTTGAGATAAACCGGCCATGGGTATCCGTTTCAGTAGATTTCACTTCTTCTATACGGGAGATAAGGTAAAAAATTATGGCGACAGGATCGTATGTAAACCTGATCGAAGATTCATGTTTCTCAAGGAGTTTGTCACCCGGGACTATATCTTTATGTAAAACAGGTATATCCTCTATTGTACGTGTTTCTGGAGAACTATTTCCTTCAAGAAGTGAATAATCGCAGGGGATGATTACCTTCGCTTCTTTGCTGGTATCCTTCCTCTTACCATAGAGTATATCACCATTTTCCTCGGTTAACTCGAATTTTACCCCGGAATGCAAACCGATAAACGAAAACACGTAAACAACCCGGCTCTTATTGGGGACATCTGATCCAATTTGTACGCGTATCTTCTGCATCAGCTATCCCTTCTTATCAACTTCCTGAGCCGGTCGTAGAATTTGCCCTTTAAGCTTGTGGTTGATTGAAAATGCTGATATTCCGCCAGCTCGCCGCCGAAAGACTCTTTGAATTTTTTAACATTAGGGATGTTCGCGCCGCCGAAATCAAGCCTCTTGAAACCGTCAGCGGAAAGTTTGAGCATTGCCTCGCCAACGAGCTTATTCCCCACTCCGTATTTATTATAGCGGCTGTCTATACCGGTTATCCAGCTATAACAGGTGTCGCCATAACATAGGACCGCCCATGACCTGCAAATCTCCGAATCTTTTACCGCGTTAAAAATCTTCACCCACCCAAGATGGTGAAACCTTTCCAGGGAAGCAAGATATTCCTTCTCGTCTATCAACATCGGAACGCCGGCGTTTTTCAACGCCGAGACGTGCAAGTTGTAAAGTTCTCGAGGATGAAAAGATTCCTCCACTACAAATCCATGTTTCTCCGCTTTCTTTATTTTATTGCGTACTGATTGTTTGAAAGCGGGGAAAATATTTTCGCCCCGGCTTATATCGTTTATTAAGGTCAACCTTTTGTCGGTTTTGAATCCGCCGGGTGCAGGCAAATCAGTTTCCGTTGTAGGAGGCTGTTTAATGGAAACCCGGTCACAGTCATCAGTGAGTCTTTCTAACAATACGTTTAAAGCCTCTTCCGCTTGATTATGGGAAGCAACCTCATCGCTCATCAGGATTCCATTGTAGGGAGAGAAAATAGAAGACGCGAAAGTTTTCACGCCGATTTTAGTAAAGATATGTCCGGCTACTCCGCATAATAATTGGTCGTTCCCGGCAACAATATAAATAGCGGGTTTGCCCGCGCTATTGCCGGGAGCGTATCTAATCCAATCGACCCGGTTGAATAAATTATCTGTCGTATTAACACGGACAAAATCATCCCAGGCGTTAAACTCGCCGGTTGAAAGGAGACGCGCTTTTAACATCAACGCTTTACCTTTATCCCGACTATCATGATGTACCCCGGCTTCTGTACCACCGTATTAGCAATCGAATCTGCTATATTCCAAATGGAGTATGGCATAAGTTTTAACATGCGGTTTATCCGCAGAAGGTCCATCGCTTTGTTGGCGAACTTTTTAATCTTTAGAATTCTTAATCCACACAATTCGAAAAGCGATTTTAGTTTTTTCTGGTCAAAGCTATGCAAATGGGCGTGGGAAGGCGTCGGCTTATTACAATGTATGCACTGGTGATAGACGATTCTCTCGTCATAGGGAACTACCACTATCACCCGGCATCCTTCATCAACTACTCGAACCGCCTCGGAGAGTACTTTCTCCGGGTGCTGGCAGTGTTCCAGAATCGATGAAAGGGTCGCTCCCCAAAAGCTGTTATCTAAAAATGATAGGCGATAAGCATCGGTTAATACCGGATCAGATTCGCCTTTAGAAGCGGCTCCGGTCAGATTTTTCAGTGAAAGGTCTACTGGAACGACATCAAATCCAGTTGCTATCAAATCGCGACTGAGTTCCCCTGAACCACTGCCGATATCGATTATCGGCTTTTTATTCGCGGTTTTGGGGATGGCGTTGATAATTATCTGCCGGCGGCGTTTTTCAACCTCTCCGATGTTCCCTGCCCTGTTCGCGCTGTAATCGAAATAATCGCCGTCCCGGCGGTAATGTTCTAAGTAATCCTTCAAACTGAACTATTTACCTGATAAACACGAATTTCCCGGTATGTGAATATTCATTGTCAGAGGTAGCCACGTGGTATAAATAGACTCCGCCGGCGCACATCTCGCCGGATGAGTTACGGAAATCCCACGATGTCAACCCGCCGCTGTTTCCAGCGGGAAAGTCGATTATCTTTTCCCCGGCTACGGTGTAAATATAAACTCGCGACCCGGTAGGAATGCGGGAAAAGAATATCTCATTGGTTTGGGCTAATACCGCCGGATTGGGATAAGTACCTATATCCGACAGGTCCTCTGATGGTTGTTCGAGTCCGGTATCGAGCATTGAAATACCCGAGCCGGTTCCAATCCATAAAATCCCGGTTGAATTGACCATCTCGAGGGATAAGATATTATCATCCACCAATTGGCTGTTTTGGGTCGTATATGTTGTCCAGGTAACATTATCCGGGGCCAGTTTTAAAAGGCCGTTCGATGTTCCCAGCCATTTGTTGCCCAGGCCGTCAATTTCAATCGCGTTGATACCCGGTCCGAACCCGAATGGCAGTACGAGGCTGTCTGCTTCCAGGTTGCCGGCATCGAGTAAATCCGAATCGATATAATTCAGCCCCCCGGCGGTGGCTATCCAGATAATTCCATCATTGTCAATTCCGCTGTCATTGATTATCGCGCTGACAAGACCATCGGTGCTTTCCAGTTCATACCATTGATAGTTATCCTGGTCATGGACATTGCCGTTGAAATCGAGAATATCGAAACCTTCTAATGTACCCACCAATGCCAGTTCGTCATAAATTTGAATATCGAGTATTATACTGGTGCCCAATCCGGTTTCCCCGGGATCGGCAACATGTATCTCAAGGATAGAATCGGGGGTAATAACAAATATCCCATAAGGAGCAGGTGCGGCATAACTTCCCAGCCACAGGTTGTTATTCGGGTCGACTTCGAGTGCGTCGATAGCGATATAAGCGTTATCATCACCGACACCCCTGAGTTTGCTGTTGTTACGGTTATAATTTTCAAAAGTAGAATCATCCCGGTCGTAATAGTCGACACCGGAGCCCCAGTAACCTATCCATACGTTTGAACTGCTGTCGATTGCTATATCGCGATAGTTATCGGCGGTCATACCGGAGTTGGAGCGCGTATAATTGGCCCACGAGGAACCATCATAAAAGCTCAATGCCGCTCCCGAATATTCACGTCCGATACCGAATTCAAGAAATACGGCGATATCCTCGGTGGCCGCTATCTCCATGAAAGTATTTCCCCGCGGGCCGGGAAGGAAAATATCCTGCCAGGAACCGGTGTAGTTACCCAAACCGCCATCAGCGTAAGCTGTCCAGAAACCGGTAGGCGTGCTGATTAAATCTACTACCTCCCCGCCGGTATATCCCGATGGATTGTACTGGCTCCATGACAAACCGGTATGAAAATAAGGTCCGCTGTCGGTTGCCGCGAATAGCGTATCGCTGAATACTCTCAGGTTGTGGACGACATTAGCTTCCAGGCCGGTTAATGACCAAACCGGGCTGGCGGTCGAATCGTATTTATAAATTCCCTCGGTTGTTCCCGCGTAAATCGTATCCCGGTATGCTACTATCGCTCGGATATCGAAATCATCCAATCCTCCCGGATTGGCGGATGAGTAAACCGTCCATGCTTCCGGGTCGGGAATTATCTGGGAATTTTTATCAGCGAAACCTATCCCTTCCGAACATCCGAACCATATAAGGTCGTTGTGAACATAACACACAGCGATATCCTGGTAGGACAGCGGCCCCATGCGATAAATATTCTCCTTAATTTCCTCCCGGGAAATGGAGAACTTGGAGATAGCTTCTTCCCTTCCAACCCAAAGCCAATCGCCATCTGCGCAGATATCATATATAGCCTTGGGTTCGATAGTAACATTCGGTTTTTCAAATACCAGGTAATCGAATTCGAAATCGCCATTCTCGTCAAAGCGTGTCAGGTAGCCTTTGCGGGAGCCTGACCATATATACCCCGCGCTGTCGATTTCTATCGCGTCTAATTCCAATCCCTTCAACCCCTCAATATTGGTTATGCGGTGAACAAGCTCGCGGGTTGAATCAATGGCGAAAACGCCGCCCGGCGCCGCTCCCCATATCAAACCGTTGTTATAACGGAACTCCAGCGCGTAGTTCATGTCCGTGAATGTTTTCCAGCTTTCCGCCTGAGAATTTGAATAACCGGCATTTATCAATACCGTTACCAAGATTAACACCGTGTAGAATACTTTTTGGAGTTTCAAACTTCAGTCCTCCTCTTCATTACCGTGCCGCTAATTATAACCGCAACAGCCAGAAATGTCAAAGCCATTGATATCCGGGCAATATAATCACCGTGCCTGTTATAAAAGGTTTGTTCTTTTTTGGTAGCAACGGTATCGATAAGTATTCTCCTCTCGTTTAAACTTGATATGGTATAAGTTCTGCCGTAAGGATCGTAAAACAATGATATTCCCGTGTTCGCACACCTGACTATACCTACTCTATTCTCCACGGCCCGTAAAGTTCCATTATAATAATGTTGATATGGCCCCGAGGTTACGCCAAACCACATATCGTTGGTTATGGTAACCATAAAATCCGCCCCGCGGTTCACGAAGCGGCGAACGAGGTCCGGAAAGACAATTTCGAAACATATCAAGGTACCGAACTTCTTGCCATCGACTTCAAAAAGCGCCAGGCTGTCCCCCGGCGAGAAATCGGCCTGCCCCAAACGTATCTCCCGCAGTACCTTAACCTTCCCAGAGAACGGTATCCGCTCCGAGAAAGGTACAAGCTTGTTTTTGTAAAAGAGTTCGGGGAAACGCCTGCCGGGCATGTAATACTGCGCGGAGTTATAATAAACATACTGCTGTTCGCCAAGGATGACATAATCCGGCGCGCCCGCCAAAACCGGCCTATCAACCTCAGCCACCTTCTGGCGGATCATGTCGATATACGGCCGCCTTCTGCGCAGGTAGCACGGCAAAGCGGTCTCCGGCAGAATTATAAGTTCGGCCCCTTCGGTTGCGGATGTATCTATCATCGAAAAGTACGTGTCGAATGAATAGTTCAATTTGGCAGGATCCCATTTTATATCCCTGGGTATATTCCCCTGCAGAAGAGCTACTTTCAAATCACCTTTCACGGTATCATCCGGAATTACGCTGGCTCCGTAAATGTAAGGAGCGATAACAAGTATTATTATTATCATTGCGCTTATTAAAGTCCTCTTTAAAGGCAGGGGATTAACAAATATCCTGTAGAAAATCATGTTGATTATCAAAACCCAGAGGGAGATACCGTAAACGCCGCTATATTCGGCATATTGAATAAACGCGGGATATGCCGCGAAACAGTTGCCCATCGGATTCCATGGAAAGGCAAGCTGGCTCAAGGTTCGTATATACTCGAAAAACACCCATATAAAAGGGGCGGCTATGACCGCGAGCCACCGATTAATTCTCTCCAGCCTGTTAAACATCCAGAAGAACAGGGCAGGTATGAATGCCAGTATAAACGGCACCGGTATGGCAAAGACGAAGGTAGCCCATGCTATCCAGTAGAGGAGGGCGATATAAAATATGACACCGTAAAGATAGCCCATCCAGAACGCTCGTTTCGGAGAAACGCCGCGTAAGGCATATAGAACCAACGCGATGGATACCAGCGAAAAGGGCCAGATATCAAAGGGTTGATAACTCAGGACACCGATTATTGCCGCTATATACAATAAAAAATATTGAATTCGTTTACTCATCATAGTAAATCCGCCGGAGCGCTAAATCAGCCATCGCTCTGGCAATACCTCGTACCTTTCAGGATAACATCCCTGTTACCGGAAGCGATCTCGCCGGAAATAACCGGGTTGAAGCCCGCTTCCTTCACCCTGCCCATAGCCCTGTCCACATCAGGATCGTCCACTATTATAACCAATCCAACGCCCATATTAAACGCGCGGTACATCTCATCGTTTTCTATAGAACCGGAACGCTGGATTATATCAAAAATCGGCGGGACTTTTATACCTTCCAAATCCATTTCGGCGCGGCATTTTTCGGGAAGTATCCTGATTATATTATCCTTAAGGCCGCCGCCGGTGATATGAGCGATGCCGCGGGCAAAATCTTTAACTTTACTGATTGCATCGAGGTAGCAGATATGGGGCAATAAAAGTTCTTCACCGACAGTATTATCAATTGAATCAACTCTTGAAAATACCTCGAAACCTGCCATACCGAACAGGACTTTCCTGGCCAATGTGTAGCCATTGGTATGAAGCCCATTGGAGGGCAGGGCGATTATTTTACCCCCCGGCTTTATTGCCGAACCATCGATTATAGATTCCCGGTTTACAACACCTACTATAAAACCGGCAAGGTCGAAATCGCCGGGCGAATACAGGTCCGGCATTTCGGCGGTTTCCCCGCCGATTAAGGGGCAGTTGTATTTAGCGAGCGACTTCACCATCCCGCTGATTATATCCTCGGCGGTTGTCGGCTTAAGCCCCGAAATTGCGAAATAATCCATGAAAAACAACGGTACCGCACCGCAACAGGCGATATCATTAATGCAGTGATTAACCAGGTCCTCGCCAATGCTGTCATATTTGCCGGCTAAACGGGCGACCAGTAGTTTGGTTCCGATGCCGTCGGAGGAGGAGACAAGCACCGGATTTTCAACGCCCAGTTTTTCAATGGAGAAAAATCCGCCGAACCCGCCGACTTCCCGGACCACCCGCTCATTAAATGTACTTCGGGCAAGTTTGCCGATTCTCTTGGCGGCTTCGTTTCCGGCGGAGATATCAACTCCGGCTTTGCGGTAATCCAACTAAAATCCCTTAAAGTAGTTTATGGTCATTTATCAGCAACTGAAATCTCATCCCCAAAAATTCGGCCGCCCTGCGGCATACAACCATACGCGACAGAAATATCTCGAAATATTCCATTACCGATGACACCTTGGGATCAATTTTTATTTCAAGGGTGATTGTCTTTTGTTTCTCATTGACCCTCAGGAAAGTGCTTTTTGCGGCGTAGTTGACCCGGTCATGAATATCGCTGGAAACCGAATGAGGATCGCGCACTCTCGATGTATGAACATCAGATTTATCGGCAAGTATCAAAGCGGCACTGACATCGCTTACCGGGTAACCGTCCTTCTCGTCATGGTTTCCGATAGCGGCCATGACTTCCAGTATATCTTCATGGGGCATACCCATATCATGCAATATCGTTTGGGCCATCAGCGCCGATGTCTGGGCATGGTAATCGCGGTTGACCACGTTGCCGATGTCATGCATAATTCCCGCGATAGCCGCCAGTTGCGACCGTTTTTCGTTCCTGCCCAATCTCTTGAGAATATTATAAGCGATATTTGATACCAGGCTCGTATGGCGCATACCATGTTCGGTGTACCCGATAATCCCCAGAACTTCATCGGCCTTACCCACCGTCGCGCGAACCATGGGATGCCGCTTCACGTCCTCGGCAGTAAATATTTTCTCTTCCTGGTTTTTTACTTTTTTCACCTGAACGTCTTCCATAGTAATTAAATATATAATATGTTAAGCCCGCATTACAATAGTAAAATCGGAATAACTCCGAATGCAGTTAACTTTCAATTAACCTTTTTCGTCTACACCTTTTATTATATCTACCATCTGGGCGTGGATTTTGCCATTGGAAGCGACTATTCTTCCTTCAAATATGTCCAGCTTTTCGCCATGGAAACCGCTTACTTCGCCGCCCGCTTCTTTTACTATCAATGCCCCCGCCGCGATATCCCACGCTTTTAATTTCAATTCCCAGTAGCCGTCGAGCCTTCCGCAGGCGACATGAACCATATCCAGCGCCGCCGCCCCGGCGCGGCGAATTCCCCGTATACGCTTGGTAAACGCCGAGAAGTAATTGATATTATCGATTTCGCTCTCGGTTTTATCATAGGGGAAGCCGGTGGCAAGCAGGCTGTTTTTCAACTGGTCTGATCGCGAAACTTCGATTCTTTGCCCGTTAAGATAAGCGCCCTCTCCGGCAATAGCGCTGAAGGTTTCATCGAGAACCGGATTGTAAACAACCCCGGATATCAATTGTTCGCGGTACATCAACCCGACAGATACACAGTAAACCGGGAAATTATGGGCATAATTGGTGGTACCGTCGAGGGGATCGATTATCCATACATAATCGGATTCCAACTGCCTGTCCGAACCCTCTTCGGCGACTATTGAATGCTCCGGGAATTCCGAGGATAATAAATCGACGATAAACTCCTCTGAGGCGGTATCGGCATCGGTCACCAGGTCCGCGGATCCTTTGAATTTGATATCGCGGTGTTTGTCGCGTTTATCCCGCAGTATATTGCCCGCGTCCTTGGCCGCTTTGATATTGATATCATGGAAATGCTTTACATCCGGTGTTGCTGTTACCTGTTTATTAACCAACTTTGGCTTCCTCTTTTTTAAACTGCAGTTGATACAATCTATAGTAAATACCTTTCTTTTTCATCAGCTGGTCATGATTGCCCACTTCGCGAATCTCGCCATGGTGCATAACAATTATACGGTCTACATCGCGGATGGTGGATAGCCTGTGGGCGATAATCAAAGAGGTCCTTCCCTCAAGCATCTTCTTCAAAGCGTCCTGGATTAACATCTCGGTTTCGGTGTCCACCGATGATGTTGCTTCATCGAGAACCAGCACTGACGGATTGAACGCCAGCGCCCGGGCGAACGAGAGAAGCTGTTTCTGCCCTATGGAGATATTCGCGCCGCCTTCCTGCAAATCGGCCTCGTAGTCGTTTTCCATCTTCTCGATGAATTTATCGGCGTTGACCCGCCGGGAGGCTTTCCTGATCTCCGCAATATCCATCTTCTCCCCGAGGGATATATTATCGGCGACATTCCCGCTGAAGATAAAGACATCCTGGAGGACAAGTCCGAGCTGGCGGCGAAGGGAATGCATATCCAGTCTGCGGATGTCATGCCCGTCAATTAATATTTCACCCTTCTGGAATTCATAGAACCGGAATAGTAAATTTATAATCGATGTTTTTCCTGCTCCTGTTGCGCCCACGAACGCCACTTTTTCCCCGGGAGCAACCTTAAAACTTATATCCTTCAGCACGTAATTCTCATCTTCATAAGCGAACCATACATTTTTGAATTCAATCTCCCCTTTTAATTTATCAAGCTTTATTCCGTCTGGAGGATTAATAATCCTGGGTTCGGTATCCAGTAATTTGAATATCCTTTCGCTGGATGCCATCGCCGCCTGCAGGATATTGTATTTTTCGGAAAGGTTACGTATGGGCGCGTAGAACATCTCCGCGTACTGGATGAAAGCGACCAGTACACCAAATGATATCGTCCCCGCCAGCACCCTGCTTCCGCCGTAATAGATTATCAATGCCAGGCTGATGGCGCCGATAAGCTCCACTGTGGGGAAAAAGACCGCGTAATAGAATACCGATTTTATATGAATATCCCTCAGGAGTTTATTGTTCTCATTGAATTTGTCGAATATCTCCTTCTCCCTGGTGAAAAGCTGGATAATTTTCATACCGGTAATATGCTCCTGCAGAAAAGCATTCACCTTGGCGATACGCAGGCGGACGATACGGTATGATTCGCGTACCTTCTTGCGGAAAATCGCCGTCGCTATAGCCAGCAATGGAAGTGAAACAAAGGTAACCAGGGCCAGCCTCCAGTCGATGGAGAACATGGCGATAACGATTCCGATAAGCGTGAAAACATCGCCGAAGATAGTAACCACACCCGTGGCGAACAATTCGTTCAGGACCTGCACATCATTGGTCATACGGGTCATTAGCCTGCCTACCGGATTACGGTCGAAAAATCCCAGCGGCTGCTTCTGCAGGTGGGAGAATATCTCCATGCGCATCTTGTAGTTGGCCATCTGCCCGGTTAACTGCATCATGTAGGTCTGGGCGTAACGGACAACGAACTGCAGAACCAGCATGGCGAAAAAGAGAATCGCTATCATCACCAGCCCGTCATAATCCTTGGCCATTATATAATCATCGATGGCGATCTTAACCAGGTAAGGACCAACCAGCTTCAATCCCGAAATGATAATCAGCAGGATAAAGGACGTGATAACGTATTTCTTGTATGGATAAAGGTACTTTATAAGCCGCTTCATCAAGCGGGCATCGTACGCCTTTCCCAGTATCTCTTCTTCATGGTAGTTCTGCATATTATCTTAATCTGCTTAAATCTTCTCAAGTTCCTCGGTAAGTTGCTGACGTTTATAAATATTGGCGTAAACCCCGCCCTGCGCAAGCAAAGTTTCATGATTTCCCTGTTCGACCAGTTTACCCTCATCGAGAACAAGAATCAAATCGGCATTCTGAAAAGTCGACACCCGGTGGGATATCACGAATACTGTGCAATTCTCGATTATCTCGTGCAGACCGTTCAAAATATGCCGCTCGGTATCCGTGTCTACCGATGAAAAAGCATCATCGAAAATCAGTATCGGCGGCTTTTTGATAATAGCCCTGGCAATGGACGTCCTCTGCTTCTGTCCGCCGGAGAGCGTAACCCCCTTTTCACCCACAAGCGTATTGAATTGCTCGGGGAATTTCTCAATATCCTTGAGCAAATCCGCAACCTTGGCGGCGGTTTTGATTTCAGCGGGCGAGGGTTTCGATTCGCACCCGAAGGCTATATTCTCCCCTACGGTTCTGGAGAACAAGTAAACATCCTGGGGAACGGTTCCGATGTTGGACCGCAGGGTTTCCATATCTAACGAGTTTATATCCTTGCCGTCGATAAAGATGGATCCACCAGTTACTTCATAAAGCCTGGGTATCAAAGAAACAAGCGTAGATTTTCCGCTTCCCGTAGCCCCCACAACCGCTACCTTCTGTCCCGGTTTAACCTTGAAAGATATATCCTCCAGAACCGGGGAATTATAGTAGGCAAAAGATACGTTTTTGAATTCGATATCACCTTTAAACCGGGTTTTTGCTTGGGTTTCGGTTAAAGAGGAAATCTCGGGCTCGATATCAAAGATTTCCTTAAGCCTCGCGTAAGATGCAAAACCGCGTTGTATCATACCCAACACCCATCCCAATCCGGCCATAGGCCAGACCAGCATCACCAGGTATGCCACAAAAGCGACAAAAGTTCCAAGGGTAATCTCATCATTTATGACTCTCGCGCCGCCGATTAAAAGAACCACCAGCATCATCAATCCGGCTATCATATATATTACGGGGTAGAACAGAGCCCATAACCTGACCATGTTCATGTATTTCCTAACATAATCATTGTTTATAGCTTCAAATCGCCTGATCTGGTTTTCGCCCTGGTCGAACGCCTTTACCACGCGGATCGCCCAGAGGTTTTCCTGCACAGAAGCCGATAATTTGCCCAGTTGGACCTGTATTTTATGGTAGCGGCCGTAAACATACTTACCCAGCAGGTAAACCGCCAACGCCAGAAAGGGCATGGGAATCATGGAATACAGAGTCAAAGTCGGATCAACACGGAACATTAATACCACGGCAAGCGGGATGATGAACATCGAATAGAGAAGGCTGTAAAAGCCGGGGCAGTGCATCTGCTGGACCGCTTCCACATCATTGCTTCCCCTGCTCACCAGGTCGCCAACATTGGACTTGTCGAAAAATTTCCTCCCCAGCTTCTCGATGTGTTCGAAAAAATCGCTGTGAAGGTCGTATTCGATTTTGCGGGACGCGATAGTTACTATAACCAGGGCGAAAAATCTGAAAATCCCCGCCGATAATGAAATTCCAACTATATAGAAGGCATCCGTAAGCAACTGTGAAGGCGAACCTCCGAACTCAAGTTTATTGACCGCGTTCCGAAGTACCAGGGGCATAAGCACCGTCAGACCGGTGGCGCATGCCAGCGTCAGAAATCCGATAATCCAATGCCACTTGTATCGCTTCAGGTAATTGTAAAATATATCTTTGAGTCCGTTATTCTTATTCACTTGATTTTCACGAGATTTTGACCATCTTTCAATAAAATAGCCGGCAATATAAGGAAAGTATTAGGACTATACAATATTTTTGCTTTATTTTCAACAATATGTCCTTAAATGATAATGAAGTTCTATTATCTCTAATCGGTTGATTTAAAGCTGAATACATGGACAGAAAAACGAAAATACATGTACCGTACCTGGAATTCAACCTTACCGAGCACTGCAATTTACGATGCCGCTACTGCGGCCAATTCGCCCCCTTCAACAGGGTCTATTATGCTGACTTCGATACTTTTTGTAAAGACTTAACGGCATTAAGCAGGGTATATTATACCAACCGTTTTCGATTCACCGGCGGCGAACCATTACTTCATAAAGACATTGTCAAATTCGCCCGGGCAGTCAAAGAATGCAGGATCGCCGGGGAAATTTTCGTATGCACCAATGGCAAATTAGTGGATAAAATGCCTGATGAATTGTTTGACCTCATCGATGTCCTGGATATCAGCTGGTATCCGGCATCCGGAGACAAATCCAAAATCGAATCCGCGAAAGAAAAATGCCAGCGTTATGACACCAAACTGCACATTATGAAAGTCAGGAAATTCCAGGTTAACAATGTTTCCAAACCGATAACCGATGAACAGCTTGTCCGCGAAATTTACCAATCATGCCGTATTGCCCATGCCTACCATTGCCATACTTTCTATAACGGGCGCTACTACAAATGCGCAAAACCGCTGTTCATGAAATCATATTTCAGTAAAATTGACCTGGCAATACCGGATCTGGAAATCGAAGATGGCATCCCGATTCATAAACCGAATCTTCGGGACCGACTTGTCATGTATATGCACAGCGAAGAACCATTGAAGTCCTGCTTCTACTGCCTGGGGACATCTGGTAACTATCTCGACTGGAGGGAATTAACTCACGATGAAAAGGAATCACCGCCAATCATCAGCCAAGATTTAAGGGAGCTGATTAATGAGAAACATATGTCCCGGACATTAACCAAAATAAGGCTGTTGCGTTCGCTCCTCGGCCCCGATTGGATACTCTATTTCAGACGATTATACCACCGAATTCTCCCACGCAAGGATTACAGAAAACACGAAATTGATGTTTAGAATGGATTAATATGCCGCCAACTGCTCGATAAGCAGTTGCTTATGGTGTATCTGCGCGTAAATCCCCCCGCGGGAGAGCAATTCCTCATGCGACCCGGTCTCTACCAGCCTGCCATCATCAAGCACCATAATAACATCCGCATTCTTAACCGTGGAGATACGGTGGGAAATCAGTAAAACTGTACGGGCTTCCAGTACTCCCCGCAAGTTATTCAATATCCGCTCCTCGGTATGGGTATCCACCGAGGAGAAAGCGTCATCGAATATCAATATGGGCGGTTTCAGGGCGATGGCGCGGGCAATCGATGCCCTCTGTTTCTGGCCGCCGGATAATGTTATCCCTTTTTCTCCTAACACCGTATCGAAACCGTGGGGAAATTCCTCGATATCCTTAAGAAAATCTGCCGTATCGGCGGCCCTCTCGATATCGTCCCGGTTGATATCCCTCGCCGAGTAGAAGTTGATATTATTGGTTATTGTTGTAGAAAAAAGGAAATTATCCTGGGGAATAAAGCCTATATTCGAACGGAGGTTCTCCAGGTCAAATTTGTTAACATCTTTGCCATCCACGAATATCCTGCCGTCGCCTACCGGATAGAGCCGGGGTATCAATGAAACCAAAGCGCTCTTGCCGCTTCCGGTAGCTCCCACGATAGCAACTGTTTGACCCGGTTCAATCTTAAAGGAAATGTTCCTTAGTACCGGCTTGCTGGAATTATCCTTGAAGGAAAAACTCAAGTCTCTGAATTCAATTCCGCCTTGAACCTTTTCAGATTTAAGCGTTTCCGGCGGGGATGCGATTATCGGTTCACGGTCGAAAACCTCGCGCATACGCCCCAGCGATGCCAGCCCCCGCTGGAATATCCCTATTACCCATCCGAGAGCTATCATGGGCCAGATAAGCATTTCGACATAAGCGATAAACGCCACAAAAGAACCGAGGGATGCTTCACCGTCAATTACCCTTTTACCGCCCACGATAAGTATTAACACGGTTACGAATCCGGCAATCATGGAAAGCACCGGGAAGAACATGCCCCAAACTTTGACCATGTCCATGTTCTTTTTTATATAATCCTTGTTCAAGTCCTCGAAACCGGCAATCTGGTTATCCTGCTGGACAAAAGATGTTACTACCTTTATACCCGACAGGTTTTCCTGCACGTATGCCGATATTTTGCCATAATGCTCCTGGATTCTGCGGTAATGTTTGTGCACCTTTTTACCCAGTATGAGCACCGATACTGACAATAAGGGCAGAACCACGAAAGCATAGGAGGTCAATACCGGGTCAACCCGGTACATCAGGATAAATGCCATAACCACCGTGAAAAACGTCGATGTCGAATGCATCAGCCCGGGTCCATACATAGCCCGTACCGCTTCGAGGTCGTTGGTCGCCCGGCTCATTATATCCCCGGTAGGGGTGTTTTCGTAAAATTTGCGGTCGAGAGTTTCGAGATGGCTGAAAAAATCATTGCGGATTTCGTACTCGATTTTGCGGGATGATACTATCACTGTCTGGCGGGTCAAAAACCTGAAAAAACCGGCAAGGGCGGTAATACCCACTATCAAAAGGGCCTGGTATAAAATTGTATTTAAATCACTTCCCTGTTCAAGGCTGTCAATGGCTCTTTTAATCAACAGGGGAATCATAACCGCCATACTGGTCGTCAATATTATAGTAACCAGCCCAATGATCCAGTACCTGTAATAACGTTTCAGATATCTAAAAAAAATAGAACCGTGAGATTTTTCCTTACTCATTAGAAATTATATCAAGTAATTCAGTGGTGCTTTCGATAATCCATTCCGGTTTAGCCTGCTTAATCTTTTCGATCGGATCGAATCCTCCCATCACCGCGGCGCACCTGACCCCGGCATTTCTGGCGGCGAGGATATCATTGATGGTATCGCCGACCATAATTGCCTGGTTCTTATTGACCTTGTAGTAATCTAAAAGCCGGATAAGCGCTTCCGGCGCCGGTTTGACCTTTTTAACATCATCCGCGCCGGAAAGTTCACCTATATACTTATCAATACCAAGTTTTTGAATTATCCTGCGGGTATTCTGGCGGATTTTAGTAGTGGCAATTGCTATGTTAATGCCCCGTTTGTGAATTTCCTCCAGCGCCTCGCACGCTCCCGGAAGCAATTCGGTTTTATCCCCCATTATAATTTTTGCTTTTTCAATAAAATTGGCGTGCATTCGCTCCGCGTCGCCATATCTCCCGAGTACTTCTTTGAGAGGATAGCCGATGGTAGGCTTTATCTCATCCTCGGATAACGGTTCAAGCCCCTCTTTTTCGAACGCGTATTTAAAACAATCGACTACATCGGCGGAGGAATCGACAAGGGTTCCGTCGAGGTCGAAAATAACTAACTTGATGCTCATCTGTGTTTTTTATCCTTTATTTCAACCTCGAATAATTTTCAATACCCTTTCCGTGCTTTCTTTCAACTGCTGGGGGTTGGAAGCTTCCACATTCAATCTCAGGAGCGGTTCGGTATTTGACGGGCGGACATTAAACCACCAGTCGCCCAGATCCACGGTAATACCATCGAGATGGTCTATCTGCCCATCGGGGAAAGCATCCTCGATTTCTTTAAGTTTGGCTTCGGTATCCTCAACCCGGCTGTTAATCTCGCCGCTACGGACGTACGGGTCGATGGATGATATAATTTCCGAAAGCGGCTTGTTTTCCATGGAGATAACCTCAAGACACACCAATAGCGCTATCATCCCCGAGTCGGCAAACCAGTTGTCGCGGAAATAGAAATGACCGGAATGTTCCCCGCCGAATACAGCATTGTGTTCCTTCATTAAAGCCTTAATAAATGCGTGACCAACCCGGGTGCGCACCGGAGTTCCGCCCCCTTCCTCGATAACCTTGGGTACGGTACGGGAACATATCAGGTTATAAAGAACCGACGCGCCTTTTTCCTTGGTCAGTAAGTTGCGGGCTACCAGGGCTGTTACCATATCGCCGCCGAGCATGACCGATTTTTCGTCGCAGAGGAACATACGGTCGGCATCGCCGTCGAAAGCCGCGCCTAAATCTGCTCCTGTTTCCTTCACCTTCGCACGCAGGTCCTCCACATTCTCAGGTTCTATGGGGCTTGCCGGATGGTTGGGGAATGAGCCGTCGAGTTCGAAATACAAGGGAGTAACCTTGCAGGGTAATTCCTTGAAAACTTTAGGCGCGAGCATTCCCGCCATACCATTGCCGGCGTCAATTACCAGGTTGAACGGTTTGATCTTATCGATATCTATAAAAGAGAGAACATGCTTCACATAGTCTTCGTTTATATCCTTTTCGGTAATTGAACCCTTGCGGGCGGCGGAGATAAATTCCCCGGTTTCGACGATTCTCCTGATATCCTTAATTCCGGTATCGCCGGAAAGTGGAACCGCGTTTTCCCGGCAAATCTTCAACCCGTTGTATTCCGGGGGATTATGCGACGCGGTAACCATCACTCCCGCCGGATATTTGAATTTCCCGACCGCGAAATAAAGACCATCAGTGGATACGAGGCCCAAATCCACCACATCAGCGCCGGAATCGGTAATTCCATCTATCAATGCCTTTGATATGGAAGGTGTGGAACTGCGCATATCCTTTCCTACGGCAACATGGGAGCATTTCAGAAAAGTTACTATCGCCCTGCCGATTTTATAGGCAATTTCCTCATTGAGCTGATCGGGAACAGTTCCGCGGATATCGTAAGCTTTAAAAATTTTGGGGTCTACAGCTATCATTATTCCTCCTGCTTTTTTCGATTTTTAAACAAGTTGTAATATTGATAAGCCCGCGTGATTTGTCAAGCTATGATTGATTTTATGTTATGGTAAAAGAGACTGTAGAATTTCCGCGGATTTACCGATATTCTGCAATAAGAGTATTATTTAACGGAGTAATCTTTCAGTTGACAAATCGTGTCGCCATATTCCATAATGACCAGAGCGAGTGATATTATGAAGTATTCGGTTTTATTCAGAGTTCTATCGGTATTCCTCTTTTTATGCGTGTTACTATCCTGCGGGGATATTTACGCCCAGGAATCGCTCGAAACAGCGGTTCTGAACCACTTCGACCGCGGTGTTTTCTTCTACCGCAACGGGCATCTGCTGGCATCGGCCTATGAATTCACCGAGATGACCGAACTTAAGCCCGAAATAGCGGCCACGTATTATAATCTCGGGGTAATCGAACACAAACGGAATAATTTTAAAGGCGCGGAGAAGTTTTACCAAAAGGCGGTTAAACTTAACCCGGATATCGTAGAATGCCAAATTAACCTTGGTATTGTCTATCTGGAGATGGAACAATACAAACGGGCAATCGAACATTTCAAACACGCTTCCCTGCTCAATCCCCAGAACGCCAACAACCACTACCGCTTAGCTATGGCTTACCGGGAAGCGGGTGAACACGACCTCGCCGATTCTGCCTATTACCGGAGCCTGGCGATTAATCCTGAACTCCAAAATGAAGAATGGAGCCCGGAACTCGCCGGCACCGAACATGATTACATCGAGCCGCTTAAAGAATTGACCATGAAGAAACCTGAAGAAATAATCACCGACGCCAGCCGTTTCTTCCGGATAGTCCAAAACATGAATCTCGAGGACCTGTATTTCTCAAAAAAATTCCAAATCGGATTTTCCTCCGGACCAAGTTTCCCTGAGAACTACTACTACAAGCGTCTCTCCGAATCGCCGGACAGACTGTCATTTTCTGGCTATATCGGCCTGGTTATGCCCCGAAAATCAAATTTCCTGGGGGCTTTTGGCGGGGATGGTTATGGATTCGTTTTGAAGGCGCGTTATACTAACAAAAAATCAGGCGCCAACGAATGGACCGAGATAGGGGCGGCGGCCAACATTCGGTTTTATGAGAATATCGACAGCAGGGGACGGGGCAAATTCTTTATAGCCTTCGGACCCGGGTTGTACCTGATGGATATGCAAATCCTCGATGAAGAAGAAACCAATATACAGGTAGGAGTTGAAGGCGGAGCCGGATTCGATTACATGATATTGCCATTCGTGTCCGCGTTCATCGAAGGCACCTATGCCTTCACCTACCCGGCGGATAACGACCATACCAACAGCCTCGGCTATATTCATATAGGAACATCGTTGAGGTTTTAGGACAGCATAATAGCAGTACACGATGTCAGTAAAAATCAAACCTGCAATAATCGTTCACGGCGGGGCCTGGAAAATCCCCAAACCACTCTGGAAAAAACATATCAACGGATGTTCGGCCGCCTGCCGCGCGGGGTATGAAAAATTAACCGCCGGAGATACGGCGATAGATGCCGTTACCGAAGCGGTTCGTATCCTGGAAGATGATCCTACCTTCGATGCCGGCGTGGGAGCGTTGTTAAATCTACTTGGAGAAGTGGAACTGGATGCCATAATTGTTGACGGGAACGGAACCACATCCGGAAGCGTGGCGGTAATACAGCATATTAAAAATCCCATACTTGTCGCCCGCAAGGTTATGGAGATGACCCCGCACAGGCTCCTTGCCGGAAAGGGCGCGGAGCTTTTCGCGGAGCAGACCGGATTTAAAAAATGCAAGACTACCGACCTGATAGTGGGCAGGGAGTTAAAAAGATACGCGCGGTTGAATAAAAACAGGAAATTTAAAATTCCCGATGCTTTCCGCGATAAAAAGGGCGGCACCGTGGGCGCCGTGGCTATTGACTCCAACGGCAATCTCGCGGCGGCGACCTCCACGGGGGGGGTACCAAAGAAGTTGCCCGGCAGGGTCGGTGATACGCCGATCCTGGGAAGCGGCGCGTTCGCCGACAACCGATGCGGCGCGGCCTCGGCAACAGGATGGGGCGAATCAATAATGAAGTCCTCTTTAACCAAAACCGCATGTGATTTTATCTACGAGGGATATTCCGCTCAAAGGGCGGCCACGATGGCTATCAGGGACCTGCAAAGACGCTGGGATGGTCTCGGCGGAGTTATTACCGTGGACAAAGACGGCAATCTCGGTATGGCTTACAATACTCCCCAGATGGCTTTCGCCCGTATAGCTGGTAGCGGGAGATTCAGAGCGGGAATAGAATAAAGCGGCCTATATTTATATTACCTCAGCAATAACATCCTTCCGGTTTTGAAACCATCATCTGCCGTCAAGCGATAATAATACACCCCGGAAGGATAATTCGAAGCATCCCAGGTAACCGAATACGTACCTTTTCCACTTGTACCTTTAAAAATATTATCAACTTTCCTGCCGAGGATATCATAAACATTTATTTCAAGGTTGCTTTCAACAGGCAGTTGATATTCGATTACAGTCGAAGCATTGAATGGATTAGGGTAGTTTCCATGCAAAATCACCCGCGAGGGCGGGCCGGGTTCCGGAGAATCTTCAACCCCGGATGAGCCCAACGGTATTAAATCCATCGTATGACCGCGGAAATTCGGCACGGCAAGGATGTTATCCCGGAAATTGACATCGAGACCCGCCGGCTCATTATGACCCGTTGATATCAGTTCGGGATCACCTTCGAGAGTATTATCAATTTTCCATATCCCTCCGCCTTGATGCGATGAGATATAAAAATTCCCTTCAGCATCTATTGATATACCGTCGAGGTTCCCCGGGAAATAGTTAAATGGTTCCGATACCGTAGAATCGGAGATGTCAATGGTAAGTATCGGCGCGCGGGTCGTATAACATGCCAGGACAAGACGGTTGTTGAATCGATCAAAGACTATATCCTGCGGGTAATTAGAAAGCCCCGACCCCACGAAGATTGAATATGAATGATTAACCGGGTCAACTTTAAAAATTCCGCCCCCGGTATCCACAACGTAAATATAGCCGTCATCATCGTGGGTATTTCCATCGAGGTTGTTGTTGGCTGGGATGGCGATGCTGAATACCGTATCCGCCGTTTCTAAGCTAAGCCCCACAAGTTGATTATCCGCCGATACGTAAAGAATATCACCATAAATATGGTTGCCGAAGCAGTGGGCGAAGCCTTCCTTGAAGTAGCTGTGATTACCATCGGCGTCCACGGCGACTATTTTACCATTATAATAGTTGGACACCAGATAACGATTGCGGATGGAATCGAATGCTACGCTTTCCGGGCCGCTGAAAAGCCCTTCCGCGAAAATTGAGACGGGAGTTAAAAGGGCTAACAAACACGCCATCAGAATTAGCTTTTTGGTCATGGGACCTCCTTAGCAAAAGGTTTACATAGGCCTATCAAAAACTCTTACCCCTATTATACCATTACCATTGCCGCTATTCGGATGCCGTGAAATCGCCGGCAGAATGCCTCCATTTAAAATACAGTTCAAATCCCCCCGAAGTTGCATATTTATTTTTCGAGCTTTTCAAATGCTCTAAGTGCGCCAATTAGCGGGATTTAACTAATCCGTGATTCAATATTTATATACTAATCCAAATTTAACAAAAAAATACTTGACAAATATAGTCGGATGTCGATATAGTAATAGACGACAATGATAATCAAATTCAATATTAAATATAATAAATGTTTTTCATGTTTACTCAAATCGCAAATCGATAATAGATAGATTAAAATAATTAAGGAGGTAGATACCAACCCGCATCATAGAATACATTAAAAGAATCTCGTATTTTTCACTTACCTGCAACTTATTAAACGAAAAATCAAAATCATGGAGAGATTAATGAAGAAAAGAGCCTTTTTTGTACTCGCTTTCGCGGCAATTAGTATGATGACTATGATTGCTGGTAACGCATTTGCCGCCAAGATGTATTGGTACGACAAAGCCTTTAATCGTGAATGGGAACTCACTCCCAAAACCAGTGAAGTAATGGTGAAATTCGATACCGGTCTCGCGTCATCGGATATTACCGAATTCGAGAACGAATTCGCCCTCGCCGAATCCCATAATGCCGAGTGGAACCGGTTCAAGGTCTACGAACTTAAATCTGAATTCGATACCCGTACCGTGGAAATGCTTTCCGCCGATAACCGTGTGGAAGCGGCCGCAATCCCGGGAATCGACCATGAAGGATTCATCAAGTATTATGATCCTACCGAAGCGACCGTGCAGTTTCATGAATATGTCGCCAAGGAAATCTGCGAAGAAATTATCGCCGGAATCGGCGCTGAAATAGTCCGCGAACAGTGGACCCCCAATTATTATACCATCTCCACTGCCGAGGGCAAGGATGTGTTCGAGACCCTGGCCATGCTGAACGAGTACCCCGAAGTATTCTTCTGCGAGCCTTCCATATACGGTTTCGATGATGCTCTCTGGGAACCAGACGATCCTAACTTCGATGATCAGTGGCACCTTTACAACACCGGACAGGAATCCGGTACCTGCCCGTGCACTCCGTACAGCGATCATGACATAAATGCCATGCAGTCCTGGGATATGACCCGCGGCGACAGGGGTGTAGTTATAGTGGTTATCGATACCGGAATGGACCTTACTCACCCGGACCTCTCCGGCAACTTGCTTGCCCGCGGAGGAGATGACTGGGATTTTGCCGATCCCGATAATTCTCCGGATGATGAAGGCAACCACGGAACCGCCTGCTGC
Organism: Candidatus Zixiibacteriota bacterium; assembly: GCA_014730345.1. Lineage (GTDB taxonomy): Bacteria > Zixibacteria > MSB-5A5 > UM-FILTER-46-8 > UM-FILTER-46-8 > WJIJ01. The sequence continues at coordinate 34,683 of WJIJ01000133.1, forward strand.
GGACTGGCCGCGGCCGTCGCCAACAACAATGAAGGTGTTGCCGGCGTCGCCCCCCGTGCCTGGTTAATGCCCTTGCGCGTGAACCTCAGCTCCGGCCAAAACCAGAACCGCGCCGACGCCATCAACTATGCCCGCGGCAGAGCCGCCGATTTTGACGGCATGGTTATTTCCATGAGCTGGCGCATGAGTTCGGGCACTTACACTGCCGTTGAGAACGCCTGCAACAACGCCTACAATTATAATGATGTAGTCCTGCTGGCCGCCGCCGGTAACGGCAACAGCTCCACCGTAGATTATCCCGGCCGCTATTCCAGCGTAGCCGCGGTAGCCGCCACCAGCCCCTGCGATGAACGCAAGAGCACAACCAGTTGTGACGGCGAATACTGGTGGGGTTCCAACTATGGCAACGATCTCGATTTTGCCGCTCCCGGCGTTTTGATGTACACCACCGACCGCCAGGGTTCCGATGGTTACTCATCCGGCGATTATTATGATTCCTTTAATGGCACCTCTTCGGCATGTCCGACCGCCGCCGGCGTGGCCGCTTTAGTGCGTTCGGCCAACCGCGACCTGACAAACGCTGAAGTTCGTAACGTACTCCAGGTTACAGCTGATGAGGTCGGCGGATATACCTACAGCCCCAAGAGCTATGAACTGGGACACGGCAGAGTTAACGCCCATGCCGCCGTTCTCGAAGCTATGCGCAGAGGCCTGCAGAATAACTTCGCTTTGGATGCCAACATGGAAGCTCTTCCCGATGACTATGTAAATGGCTTAGGCGATAATTGGAATGTCGGCGGATATTTCGGCGACACCTATTTCGGACCGCAAGCCAACATTTTAGAGGAATCCGCGCGCGGCGGATACAACAGCTCCAGCTACCCCATGAACTCCTGGGATGCCGTGCTCTTCAGCGCAGATGAAGATATGATCACTTGCGTATTTGACCAGCCTACCGATTCGGTACAGATCGCTTTTGCGGCCGCAAGCAATGAACTTCACCTTGAAGCTTATGACGAAGACGGCAACATGGTCAGCCATTCATCCGGAGTAAGCGGTTCAGGCAACAGCTCTTTCCTGAGCGTTACCTCCGATAATGAAGATATAGCTTATGTTGTTATCCATAACAGCGGAAACTACTTCGTGGTTGACGATGTCATGTACGCCAAGGACTACCCCGTCCGCGCTTACATGCTTCCGACATCATCCAATCCCCAGATCACTATTCCTTCAGGCGGCGGTTCTTATCAGTTCTGGGGAATTATAGAAAATAACTCCCTAAGCAATACTACCGTCGATGTTGGAATACACCGCATCGCTCCTGATGGCACCGATTACCTCGATGCTACCTATAATAACATTCCCGTAGGTCCCTATCAGAGGTTGGCGTTCTTCAACAATATGAACGTACCCGGCGGAGCGGCCAGCGGTATGTGGGCGCTCAGAGCTGTATATGGCGATATTCCTTCCGTTGAAGGCGCTTACCAGTTTGGTTATTATAAGAGCCCGTCCCCTATACCTCATGGCGAAGAGATTACTCCCTACGGCGGTACCGAGTGGAGTTATGAAGCTTTCAGTTTCACCGTTATCGGTGATACCCGTGATCCTCTCGATCTTTCCCGTCTCGATGATCTGGATCCCGCAATTCCTGCCAACTTCGCCCTGGCAGGAAACTACCCGAACCCGTTCAACCCTGCTACAAATATCCGCTACCAGCTTCCGGTCTCCGCTAATGTAACCCTCGATATCTACAATGTCCTGGGTCAGAAAGTGGAAACCCTGGTTAATGGATACCAGGAAGCCGGATATCATTCTGTAAGCTGGGATGCCAGCGGATATTCCTCAGGCGTTTATTTCGCTAAGCTCAGCGATGGCGCCGAAACTGCAACTCAGAAGATGATGCTGGTCAAGTAGCATCTCATTCCGCACTAACTATGAAGGACCGGTCCCCGCCGGTCCTTTCTTATTTGGATATACCTTATAATTCTGAATCTTATTTGAAGGTTACTTCAGCAATACCATCCGCCTGGTGTCGGTGTCATTGCCGACAGTCAGTTTATAGAAATAAACACCGGAGGTGTAGCTCGAAGCATCCCAGCGTACTGCATTATAACCGGCTTCCTGGTAACCGTCGACAAGAGTGGCCACTTTCTGGCCGAGGAGGTTGTAAACCTCGAGCTGTACATCGCTGTTTACCGGCAGGTTATAAATTATGGTCGTGGACGCGTTGAACGGATTCGGATAATTCTGGATCAAGCTGACCTTCTCCGGCAATGTCGAAGGCGGGTCGAACACTGATGTGGTCGTATCCCATACACCGCCATAGGCACCCATGTCGCTTCTTTCGTCACCGATTCCCCAATCGCAGTCCATACGGTTTTCGAGAATATTGGGGTCGCCGGCATCGATGCAGGGCGAATCGTTTGGGTCGCCGCATTCGGTGGCCATCAGGTGGAAGTCTCCAGTGTTAGGATCTCTGTTAAGCGGATCTTCACTGATATTGCCATCGCCGGGCCAGAGGCTGTCCTGGACGTTGGAATAATCGAAAGTAACATCGGCATTGGAGAGGTAAACGGCGGGTTGGCCGTTATTCCACAGGATGCTGTTGATAACATCAACGCCGGAACCGGAGCCGGAGTAAATGGCCGCGCCCTGGTTCAGGGTTACCCTGTTGCTGTAGAAACCTACATTGATGATAGCCGGATTGGAGCCGTAACACGCTAAACCGCCGCCGACAAGCGAGGCTGAGTTATTAATCAAGTTGACACTGCGCAGGACCGGGTCGGATTGATCCATGTAGATTCCCCCGCCGGACCACTGGGCGGTATTGCCGGTGATTCTGCAAATAAACAGCACGACATCTGAATTATCCAGGTAGATGCCGCCGCCGGAACCGCCGAGGTTACCATTAACGTTGTTTCCGGAAATCATTGAGTTCGAAATTCTCGCCGAGGAACCTGAGCAGTAGATACCGCCGCCTTTACCGGTCTGGTTAGAGCTAACCCGGTTGCCGGTAATGAAGTTGTGGTCGATTGTGGGCGATGAATTAATACAGGCTATCCCGCCGCCGTCTTCAGAAGTATTACCATTGGTAATGGTAAAACCAACAAGCATGGCGTCGTTGCTTTCGCCGTTTTCAAAAGTAACAACGGTCCCCGCCGCTCCACCGTCAATAGTGGTGGAAAGAATATATGACGAATCATAAGTAGTTACAAACTGGGAACCAACGACAATATCTTTGCCATCAAAGTTAATATTTTCGGCGTAATCGCCTTCGGCTACTAAGACTGTGTCCCCGTCAGTTGCGGCATCGATGCCCGCCTGAATAGTAGATTGGTCACCGGGAACGTTGATGATGGTCGCGCCGGCAGATGCGAACGCGCCGAAGGTGCAAATCGAGAGGACCAGGACAAAGATTCCAAATCTCTTTAATCTCAAGTCTGCCATAGTTTTTTCTCCTTCCAGAGTAGATAGATGATTAGTAATTAAATTGCTTTGATATTTTCGGATTCAAAATAACCGTTTAAAATATACTAAATTTTCGAATATTGTCAAGTAGGAGTCAATAGTTTAAATGCGAAAAATATATTTAACAAATTTTAAATTTCCCTTGAATAAGAGGGCCGCTTCATTTACTTTACCGCCGCATGAGGGATAAAAAAGTTGGATACCTTTACCCGCAAACACGGGACGGCTTGTATCATTTATATAAATTTACGGTAAGTTATGATTTCTGTTTCATTTAAGTAAGGCGGCGACTGGAATGGAGAATGAAAGGCTGATTATTGGCGTTGATATAGATGGGGTTATCGTTGATTTTATCTCCGAGTTTATAAAAGCATACCATAAACGCTACCCCCGATTCCGAAAAATTAAAAAGGAAATGATTGCCCGGCATAATATTGGCTCGATTATCGGGCTTTTCGACGAGGAAATTATAGATCTGATTGAACATACAACCCTCTTTCACGAACTGCCCTTAATCGAAGGCGCGGACATAACACTTACCAAGCTTGCCGAAGAAAATGATATTTATATCTGCACCGCCCGACCTGAACATCACCGGGAACGCACTATCGATATGCTTTCGCAATATAATATACCCTACAAAAAGCTAATATTCCGCGGCAGGAACAAAAAACTGGAAGTAATCCTCAAGGAACTGCCCCGCTTCGATATATTTATCGAGGACAATATCGCCGAAGCAATCCATCTTTCGAAACTGGTGAAAAGAGTACTCGTTTTCCGCCAGCCGTGGAATGACAACTGCCTTAATGTACGCAAAACCCTCAAGTACGTAAGCAGTTGGGATGAAATTTATGAGGCGATAGGAGAATACCGGAAATCCCTTTTGCCGTCATTGCTTTAAAGCCCCCGGACCTTTAAACATTTCAATTAATAGTTTATTATTTTTTTATTTATGGAACATGATACTCATTATCATAGTTATGTTATTAAATATGGTTAATATTTCCCATCATAATTAATTAAGTCAGGATACTATAATAATTCCCCGCAGGAGGCTCAATGATCAAATCGAAAAGAATTCTTAAGTACAATTTAATAGCGTTAGCCGCTATACTTATAGCTGCTTTACCAATACTTAATGCTCAATCGGCGGAGCATTTTGTAGAAATTAGAGACTTCGAATTCCAGCCCGCTGATTTAATGATTAATACAGGAGACATGGTTACCTGGACGAATATAGACCAGGTCCAGCATTCGTCCACATCCGACGATGGCATTTGGGATTCCGGCCTGCTTTCGCATGGGCAAAGCTTCACATTTACATTCGACAGCGCCGGGACTTTTCCATATCATTGTACCCCGCATCCGAATATGACCGGTACGATTACCGTAACCGACAATCAATGCGGTTGCGACATAGATATGGTTCCGGACAACGCGCCAGTTATGGTAAATCCTGGCGGCAGTTTTACATTTACCGGTAGTATTACCAATAACTGTAATATGGACAAGGAATTCGATGTAGGAGTATTCGTCAGGCTACCCGATAACAGCCTCTATGGTCCAATAAACACATTTTTCGATATCCCGCTTTCTCCGGGCCAGACTATTACCGTTCCCGGTATCGAACAGGAAGTCCCTGATTTCGCTCCTCCGGGGACCTATGAATATGTTGCATTCTGCGGGAATTACCCCCGGATGGTTCATGATGAGGCATCATTCCCGTTTACAGTCGTATCACCAATAAAGGGCAACGCAGGTGAATGGATGTTATACGGCTGGTTTGGAGAAGAAGGAAGTAATTCCAGACCGGTAACTTCCGGTTTGAGCCAGAATTACCCGAACCCATTCAACGCGGCTACTTCCATACCTTTCGCGTTAGCCAACGACAGCCATGTAAACCTCTCAGTTTATAATCTCGCCGGGCAATTGGTTGAGACCCTGGTGGATGGACAAATACCGGCCGGCAACCACAACATCAATTGGGATGCCGGTTCAGTTTCCAGCGGAGTGTACTTCTATAAACTGGAAACCGGAGATAAAGTTGAATTTAAAAAGATGAACCTCGTAAAATAGCATAATACGCACCTTCCTTCCTGAAAAAAGCTCCTCCGTGACCGCGGGGAGCTTTTTTATTTAAGAGAAATTAGTTTGATTAAAGGCTACTTTCATGTCATATTTATTAGCAATTAATCCCATACCCGGTTAGCGTTAATTCGGAGTTTTAAAAATGACCAAAATAGCAATTTACCGTTGTTTTTTACTGATGATACTATTCTCCGTTTTGCTCCTAATACCCGGCGCAAACGCCGAGACAAGGTTGAATATCCTTCATGTCAATGACACTCATTCACACATTGAACCCGAGGACAACGGCAACTATGGATACGCGCGAATAAAAACTGTTGTGGACAGTGTCAAAAATATCCCCGGAGAGCATGCTCTGTTTATCCATTGCGGGGATATGTTTCCGGGGACGCTGTATTACAACATGTTTAAAGGACGCGCCGATATTAC
>WJIJ01000134.1 GCA_014730345.1 Candidatus Zixiibacteriota bacterium
ATGAACAAAAAGAACCTGGTTACCATTCCGTCACCTGGGATGCTTCCGATGTCGCTTCCGGCATCTATTTCTATAAACTCCAGGCCGGAGAATTCACCCAGACCAAGCGTATGACATTATTGAAATAAAGTGAGGAGCTATCACCGTACCCAAAAGGGGGCTACCAACGAAACGGGAGGAGCGTAAATGCTCCTCCTGTTTTTTACCTACCTAAATATAGAATATCAGTGCTTCCGCAAAAATCCCCGCATAATGCCTATGTTACCATACGTAATTTCAGACAATTTTCTATTGACTTTATGCTTGCTTGCCCTAATTTTACAGTACTATGAAAACGGCTTTGTTATTAAGGGGAGCCCCCCGAATCATAATGTTCAGCTTATTATTAATCTCGTTTTCAATTGCCGCCGAACCCCCCGACCGCGCCTGGCGGTATCCCAATTATGATATACTCAATTCCAATGTTTATCCGTATCCTTCCAGGAAAATCCATGAGCTTGGTTTTGATACAGTCAGTACTAATTTATGGCGGAGAGAGGATCCAAGCGTGATACTCTCCGGGGATATAAACGGCGACAACCATCTCGAAATATGCGTATCGGTGAAACATTATGTTGAGATTTACAGCGCTAATTTGGAATATTTGAGAAGAGTTAATCCGCTTTCCCACAGTGTTATGTTCAGCGCGCTCGATGATACTGATGATGACGGCGTACCGGAAATTATAGTGTCGGCTAATGAGATGGAAATGAATAGCGTGGTTTCGTACAATTATGACGGAAGTTCGCGAATCATATTTACTGAAGCCCACAAATCGGAAACATATTTCAGCCCATTGTTCGTATCCAATGGGGGAGACCTGATTTCATTTGCAACGACCGGTTATGACCGGAAACCAAGAGGGATATTTTGCCATGATATTAAATCGGAAATGAGAAAATGGTATTACGATGTCGGTTTTATCAATCCTATTTACAGTAAGATATTATCCGCTGGCGATATAAACAATGATGGTTTACTGGAGATGTCGTTATTCAATTTCGGCCCCGAAAACGGCGCGGTTGGTTTGGGAGGACCTGCGGGCGGGACATTAACCTATGATGATTGCACGTATACAATCATCATCAATGAGAATGGCGAAGAGTTGTACACAATAAGGGAATCGAATAAATCTAATAACGGACAATACGCTGTTTTCGTCAAGTTTCACCCCGATTCGGCATATTCCCTGCTATGCTTCAATTCAGCCAATAACGCATGGCGGCCGTTATCCCCATCCAAGATATTGATCAGGGACGCATTAACCGGAGAACTTAGACATACTTTCTATGGCAAAACCCGAGGTTGGTTGAATTGTGTAGCTTGTGATATAAATGGGGATGGATTCAAGGAAGTGGTAGTATCATATTTCGATAACCATCTTAGAGTAGAACAGGGGATATACGATATAAATACCTTTATTCTCGATCATCGCCTGGAGATACTCCGTTCCAGCAATGATATTCCCGCGGTTATTGAATGCGCTAATGATATCGATGGGGATGGCAAGGTGGAAATAATATGCCGAAATGATTATGAGCTTTTTGTTATCGATGATGAATTGAAAGTAATTGCGAAATGCGGATTTTCGGATAATTTCCATTCGAATATGGTTATAGTTGATGCGGATGAAGATGAGTTGAATGAGATTTATCTGGCGACGAAAGAGTTATTGTATAAAATCGAGTTTGTAGAAACAATAAAGTAAAATAGTAAATGGCTTTTAAAGGTTCGGTACTTAATAGCGTTTTAAAGATCATCGTAGGAATAGTATTAGGGACGATAATCCTGAACACCAATTCTAAAGCTATCGAAAAACCCGATCGCGCTTGGCGTTATCCTGGTTATGATCTCCTTGATTCACGTGTATATCCCTATGCATCGAAACCCGTCGAAAATCTCGGATTTAAGTTATCTTCCGTGTCATTGTTATACGGTGAAAATTTCCATTATATATTATCAGGAGATCTCGATAGTGATGGAAATATGGAGATATGTATCTCGGATAAACAAAGTGTATCTATCTACGATCCTAATCTTGAAATTATCAGGCGTATCGATACTCCGTACGGGTCATGCATTATAAGCCTTCTTGAAGATATGAATGCAAATGGTGATTTAGAAATAGGAATTGGATACTCAAAGGATAGACAAGTAAGCATTGCCTTTTATGGCATAAATGGCAATTTAGTCAATCGTTATCAAGAGGAGGTGTATAAACAGAGTTCCTTAGCAACTCTTTGTAGAACAGGCGATAATTTGATATCCTTCGTGAATTCTGGATATTCCCGTTATCCAAGAGGTGTGATGATACACGATTGTAACACCGGGGATTTGGATTGCCTCTATGGAATCGGACCAATTGTAACCGGATTAAGCTATGGTTCCATAGCTGACATCAATAACGATGGCGATTATGAAATATCTATTTTCAATGCCTCATCGGAAAACGGCTCCTTTGGCCTGGGAAGCTCCCGAGGCGGAACGATCACTTATGACGACTGTACGTATACGATTGTAGTAAATGAACATGGACAGGAATGCTTCACGGTTAAAGAATCATCCAAATCGAATGACCACCAGTATTCTAAATTTGTGAAATTCAGGGAGGACTCATCTTTCACACTCCTTTGCTACAATAAGCCGCATAATCACTGTCGCCCCATGAGCACATCGCGGTTGATATTAAGAGATGTGGTGACAGGGAATCGCAAAAAGATTTTTTATGGGGCAACCGGTTACTATATGGATTGTATCGCTTGTGATTTGGATGCAAACGGTATAAAAGAAATAATAGTTTCCAATTATGATGATGTCATTCAGATCAAAAGAGAATTTTTCGTTTTAAATTATATTTTGGATAATAACCTCAATGTTAGTCGATACAGCAGAGACATATCAGGAATAATCAATTGTGCGAACGATATCAACGGTGACGGATATAAGGAACTTATATTCAAAAGCGATTTTGAATTATTAATCACGGACTACAAGTTAAATGAATTGTGGAATCACCGTTTTGAGAAACCTATTTTTTCCAATATTATAATTTTGGATGCGGATTTAGACGGCTACAATGAAATCTACTTGGCAACACAGTCAGATCTCTACAGATTATCGGCTGAAGATACCCCTAAATGAAAAACTTTATACCAAAATCACGAGTTAGAATGTTAAGTCAGTGTACTGCTCCCCATAAATTGAACTCACCAAGATTTAATCTGGCACATCAAATCACCACCATATCTGTCTATCGTCAATAATGGTAAACGGGCGTTCTTCTCTATCGGAATCCGCGGCAACAAGCCAATATAAACAGCCTGATGGAATATCCTCAAAAACAAGCGGTTTATCATCGGCGACCAATTTCCCCAACGAGTTCCATTTGTTACGCCAATAATACAATTCGTATTCCCGTCCGGGAGTCAAATGTGATTGTTCGATATCATCATTCGCGTTGTTGGGGCTGACAGGATTGGTTGAGATCAATTGAATTGATGCGTATTCTATATCCTGTTTTTGGAGTTTCCGGATAAGGCAATTTGAATCGATTAAAAAGGGATCCCCGATTGGTTCTATATTTTCATTGATATAAAGCGCAGGCAAGTATAATATTTCAGCACCCATATCATTAAAAATCGCGCGATTGCCTACGATTCTTCCCCAATGAATAGCTTTCCATTCTCCAGAGTTGAATACACACAGATATGCGATATCCACAGAATCCGGAATCTCGCGATCGAACGTGAGTGTTACATCGCAAACATCTACGTAATCTTTTGTGACATCTATGTAATTTTTTCGGGATAGCCATGGCGGTATACACTTCTGTTTTCTTTCCTGAAAGAACAGATTTCCTTTTTGCTCGCTGAACATCTTGCGGTAAACTTTCGCCGCCTTTTCCGATAAGCGGTATTCCCCGGGATTGCTCTCCCCCCCCATAAAGGGAACCACCTTTCCGTCAGCCAATAATATCGAGTTCCAGGCGTGATTATTGCCTGTATTGGCCCAATAGGGAGTGTAGTCGCTAGTGACAGCCAATCCATTGGCTCGCATGGCGTATATTGTTAAATTTGTGACATCTTCACATCGACCCATACGATTCCGGAGCATCTCCGAAAGCCCTTGGTCTGTCGGGTGATAATAGAAACGGGAATCGAATGAAAACCAACTTTTGATATCTTCATTGATAATTTTGGCAGCTTCGATAATATCACCGGGATTACTCATTCGTTCTTCAATTCCATTATATTTTTTCCAAAAATATTCTCTCCAGAGTTCAAGCGGTTCATTGCTTCCTCGATATGGTAAAATGTATTCGCAGAATTGATTAAACGACAGATATTTTGCCCAAGTCTTCTCTTCCAATGCCCGGAAAGCATAATTTATATTGTCTATAAGGAAATCGGCTGAAATGACACTCAAATCGTGGATTGTATTTACCTTTTTGAAATTGAGTTCTCCATGCCGGGATTGTAACGTGTCTATTGATGCCAGTAGCGAAGGATAATCAGGGTAATCAAGCACATTGAAGTTAATCTCGTTTCCGGTACTATCGAATAGAGCGTAAGTGACATAACCATGACCTTCCATGTTTTCAATAAGATAAAACACGGCCCGCATTTTTAAAGAGTCTTCCAGAAAGGAATAGTATTGGATAGCATCTTCCAATTGCGAACGGTTTTCACTTGCTAATTCCAGTGTTTTTTCAACCTCTTTAGGAAAAAGGATTGTATCGGTCGAACCCTCACTAATTAGCTTTAACATTAGTAGGGATATAATTATTATTCCTAAATGTTTTATGCGCATAGAGCATAATTGATAGAATTAAAAAGCCCAAATTTACTTAAACCCATATTTCCTCAAACGTTAATATGTTTAGTGCGGAAAGTCGCGCCGACACTAAATTTCTTTTATATGTCTCCGTTGTATTTCTTAAGACTTTGTTTAATATTCTATCTTTCAAAATCCGCATGTGTCTTTCCTTAGGGGTTGCTGACTTAATCATTCTCTGAGATGATCTCCTTGTTCTATAAATTGCTTTCTATTTTTTGCCAAACTCCATTCCGCTTCATAAGCGATTGAATTGGAATGGAACTACAGGAAAAATTTAGGGAATGTAAAGAATCCACCATAATCATCGATAACTAAAACCTTGTACATCCCCTAAATACCTTTTTTAATGAATCAGAATCACTATACGTATTAAATAATTCGATGCTGTCCTTCCACTGATACACTCTGCCTAATGCGGATAAATCACTATTATTATAGCTACGGCAAGGAATGATTTCTTCGTCGATGAGTTTATTCCACCACATCTCAAATAATCTGCTGTCGTAATCTATACTGACCATTTCGAGTGAGTGAGTAGTAACCAATATTCTACCGTCATTTAATTGAAATACGTAAAGATTCTCATCCTTACCTATGACAAAACAATTGTAGAATCTGGATGTATCCGCGAATCGTTCAATTGATATATCACTGAGACCTGATTTTTCCGGACTATCCAGGATGTAATAAATCTCTTTAGCCGCATTAACTCCATCTAAGGGATAAGGAGCCCCTTGGTACTCACCTTCGACAATTTCGACTTTAGCTAATACAGGTTTGTTGTCAAGCATCATATTAATCCCTGCGAGCACCGGGTCCCTCGGTTTGCTTTGGCGATGGTTGGCGAATTCGTATATCTGTGCTGGACCGAAATGGATATATTTTTGTATTAATTTCCCTTTTCCGCTCAGTATATAAAGTTGGGAAATACCATTGGCGAAGTTAGCGAGACAAATGATCTCCAATTTCCCATCGTTTTTAAAATCCATGACATACATTTGTGAGAGTTCTGCATCTCTTTCGGGGGTCGAATAACCAATAGATTGAAGTCTTCCGTCATATTCTATGGAATAACTCCAATCGAATTCCCCCCTGGCGTTGTAGCACTCGATTGTCGCCGCATTTAGTGCCCTCTCATCTTTAGGCGGTAATATTGTTGCGACCATTTCATCCCTACTATCTTGGTCAATATCATAGCATATAGGACCAACTGAATCCGCAAAGGCGATTTTTATGGCCCTGGGTTTGAAGTCGATCTCATAAATCTCATTTGTTTCCGTCCTTATTTTTATGGATTCATATTCATTGGGCCGATTTTCGTCCGCAATATGCCCTGGAGTGAATCCAGCGATATAATTCGACCATTCAGGAGTTGGTGGAAATATTAGCTTTATTCCGCCGGAGGCTAAAAAGAGTATAACAAGAAGGATTAACAGAACCCCGATCCTTATTATCCTGTTCCGTTGCCTATAAAGTAGTGCGGTCTTTCCGACCTCACCGATCTTCCGGGGATCAGCTTGAATTGTGATTGTTGTGCCCTTACCGATAGTACTTTCGACAGAGTACTCCCCGCGTCGATTCAGGAACTCGATATATTCCTCTATCACTCCGAATCCGGTCCCAGATTTCTTCCCGCTCGTATATTCTCTTCTATAGAAGTTTGATAATACTTCCTGGCTCATTCCGCAACCGGTGTCTGAAATTTTTATCTGTGTGCCATTCACCAAGTCCTTTGAAGTTCCATATCTGATACTAATCAAGTTGTTCTCATTCCTGTCTTCACAAGCTTCTATAGCATTGATTATGAAGTTGCGTAATATTTCACGCCAAGTAGAGGTCTCATTGAATGCAATATATATGTTTGGCTTTCGCTTTGAAATATCCAGATCAATTTTTATTTTCTGTCTATCAATTAATTCTTTATAGTCGTGTTTAGTCTCTTTTGTTATGGCAACCAATAAATCAGCCAAATCGAAACTGTATTGCCTACATTCCTCCACAAAAACCATACGGGTTTGTTCGCGAAACCTTGGTAGAAGTTGCCGGATTTCTCTAATCTCCCTGTTGGATGCCTTTCTACTTAGATTATTTTCCGCTAACAATGTGCGCAACAGTTTTAATGTCGGCGGTAGGCTTTGCAGGATATTGTCCATTTCCCTTAGGAATTTTCCATGCAATTCAATAACAGATCCGACCAGGTTATTCTCATAGGTGGTATCACCCATCTCAATTTTATAGAGATACGGGAAAATCCTTTTATCAAGAAGACTTTTAATTTGATGATAAAAAACCTGTTGAATATGAAACACTCTGGAAGGATTAATCCGGCAACCGCGGAGATAAAAGACGAGGAGCCTACCGAAAAACCCAATATATATTCTAATGTCACTCATTATCAATATAGCTCCTCCAACGTTTCATTCAAATATAATTTCCAATAGTAATAATATCAAGAATAAAATTGGTAAGACTGCACTGCTCCCGGGAATCTGGGTCATACAACGGTCCGTATGGTTCTTATCCTGTAACCTGCCAGCTTCATCCTTGTATGATTATTCGTATGTTTCTAAATTGAACCAGTAAGGGTATCCAAATCGAATTTTCCAAAATTTAGGATTCCCGTCCCAAATTTTAGAACTTGGAAGGGGAATAGCGTTGCGGTCGCAATAACTCATTGTCAACCAACACTGTAAATCCCGGCAAAAAAATTTGCATGCGTTATTTGATTGAAAATTGAACGTCGATTCTGCTAAAGTTAATCTGATAAATAAGATGGAAAAAAATCGAAAATTTTGTGGCGCATACCGTATATTTATGATATACTCCGAGGAAGACTACAGGAAAATACGCTTGAAATGATTTAACGCAGTTTTATAAACGGGAAAAATATTCATTTTATAAAGTGAGTTTCTATAGCAAAAGGGGACTAAATATCAATGTTCGTTAAAGCGGGCTTAAAATTATGCAATTTTATCTTGAAACTAAATAATTGTTAAGGTGGATTAATGAGATATTTAAAATTGTCATCCCTGGTTGTTCTGGGATTCATACTATTCTTTTCCGCGAGTACGGAAGCAGATTTGAACGCGGACAGTTATCCCGGTGCCGACGCGGTAGTACTAAACGAGCAATCGTCTATCAAGATAGTTGAAAAGGGTTCGGATGGTTATAAGGCTTATTTCATAAAATCGGTAGAGGTGAAGCTCCTTACCGCCGCAGGCGTGTCCAAATATTCAAGCGTTACTATCCCATATCTGCCGGGCTTTTCCAGGGTCGATGTCAAGTGGCGTGAATTACATACCCCATCAGGTGGAATAGTGACCAACCTGGGGCAGATAGAGGATACGTGGCTTGCTACTTATGGTAACTATGTTTCTGATCAAAGGAGTAAATACATCAGCTTCATCGATGATGAACTGATGCCCGGCGCGGTTATCAAGTACAAATATGAAATCGAGATGAATTCGCTTTGGGCGTGGGGCGATTGGATAATTCAACCCGGCTTCAATATACCGGTAGTTAGCGCAAGCTATGAAATAAATTGCCCATGGAAATTCGAATTTAAATATTCCACATCTGACACAACACTCATAAAACTTGTTAAGGAAAACAGGGGAAATTACGAATGGGAGGCGAGTAACATCCCCATGTTAATAAGCAGCGACTATTACCCGCCGTATACCGATAAAGCCGATTACATCCGATTCTATCCGGCAAAGGATAAAATTGGCGATTATCCGGTAGATATGACTAATTGGAGCGGTATAGCCAAATGGTACAACTCGCTTTTCGCCGAACGCAGTTTCGCCAGCAGAGATATCGCGCAGGTAGCGGATTCATTAATATCAACTCATCAGCACCGGGAGCAGTTGCTGGAGGGGGCCTATGATTTCGTGCGGAGTAAAATAAACTATATTGGGATATGGGAAGGGATCGGGAACCTTCAACCACATCGGGCTGACAGCACATTAAGCTATCGGTATGGCGACTGTAAGGATATGTCTAATTTACTGATAACTATATTTAAAGAAGCGGGATTGGAAGCGTATCCGGCGCTGGTATCAACCAGAGGAGCCACAAGTAATTATCATATCTATCCTAATTATAATTTCAATCACTGCATTGTGGCGGTTCCTGTTGTCAATGGATACAGGTTTATGGATCCTACGGCAAAATACACTCCGTATTCCGAATTGCCCTATTTCGACCAGGGGCAATACGCTTTGGTCGCGGACGCAATTTCAGACACCTTAATTCAATTGCCATTGAATCCGCATGATAGCAATGTGGTTGATATAAAACTGAACCTGAGACTGGATGAAAACGGCAATTGCACAGGAACCGGAAGTATGCGTTTTGACGGGGCGGAAAATGAGTTTATTAAAGGTCTGCTATCCGGTGAATCTAACAGGAGCAAAACCCAGGTCTTAAACCGGGTAGTGAATTTATATTTGTCTTCTATACAGGTTAAAGACATTAATTGCGAAGGGACTGATGATTTATCCCCGATTACCGCGGAATTTAACATTTCCGGTGGTACGATTGGATATAAGCAGGGGGATATGTTCTTCGTATCAGCGCCCGTTGACTATATAATTGATTTAAGCTTCTCTTCAGAAGATATGGAGAGCGGCTATCCTCTATACTTTCAATACCCTTACCTGAACAGGTGCGAAATCGTGATGGAAGTTCCAACAGGTATGGAATTGATATCAGGCGAACTCGACACTGACTTAAAGAGCCAATTTTCATTTTATAGGAATAGTTGCAGATTGAACGAGAATCAAGTTAAACTTAGTAGAGCTTTTGCATTAACGAACAGGGATGTTCCAGAATCGGCTAAAATCGATTTTATAGAGTATATCTGGGAAGCCCAAAAAAAGGATAATATTACTTTAGTGTTAAAAAATAAGGGAGAGGAACAATGAGAAAAACTGGTTTCCTGGTTTTATCAGCATGGATTTATTTGGTTATTGCTCCGGGAGCTTTATCCGCGGGTAATGATGAATTCGTTATTGATTTCCCAAAAGTACGCTACTCGACCGCCGATTTTCCCGGGCACAGCGCGGTTGTCTTGCTTGAAGATCAAGTATATGGCAACATAATTACCCACGATATTTTTGTACAGATTCTCGATGAGGAAGGTATAAAAAACTGGAGTCAGTTCATAACCCCGGAGATGAGAGTATTCCGGGAATGGAGAACTATCGACCTGAATGGGCGAATTCTGAAACCCGATGGGAATATAGTCTATTCGGATGAATCCGACATACATATCGCCAATACCAATGTCGAGAGAAAGGGGAACCGCTATGGCACAAAGAAAAAAAGATGGATAGAGGAAACGACGCTTAAGCTGGTGATGCCCAACCTTGAGGTAGGCGATGTGGTTCATTATGCATTCGGTTATGATACGAATGTTCAAACTACCCTTAAAATCGATGTCAGTTTAAACTATGAGCTTTCGCAATCCTATGTATTCAGCGATGAAAAACTCGGGGAAGTTGTGTATCTCCAGCGGAAAGAACCGGTGATCGAGACAAGGTATTATTGCGCCCTGGACAGGAAAATAAACGTTAACACAATAAGTATTCCCCAGGGATTGATCAAGTACTATGCTACTGATGAGCTGACTTCCGATCCTAATACCGTTGTACATGTGTGGTATGCCAGGATGCTCGACGGCTTAAAAACCGAGCCGTTTATGCCTCCTCATAAAAATATCACGGCCCAGTTTATGTGGTCGGTGCAGTATACGATGGATAAAGCTGACAAACCCGGGGAATGGAATTCATGGGAGAATATTTCCGAGTCGTATTACAAAATCGTGGAAGATAAACACTACAATAAATCCCACAGCCGCTCTTACGGGCCGCTTAAAGATATAGTTGAAGATTTAACTGCGGGCTCTACCGGCCGGAGAGAGAAAGCTGAAATACTCTACAATTACCTTGTTTCAGAATGCCGTATTATAACGCCTGACAGCAAAATATACGCAGAAATTAACACAAAGGGCTTCGGGGATTATGACAAATTTAAAAGATCCGATTACTGGGAGGGTGAAAAGTACATGAATCCCAAACAGGCTTTCTCCATTTTATGCGCTATGTATAATCTGGCTGATATAGATTTCGATATCGTCATGGGGGACAGCTGGACAAACGGCGTCTTGATGGAGGAACTGCCGTCATCGCATTGGTTCGATGCCGTTTTTGTAAGATTGGTCTTCGATCCGGACACTATATTTGTTGATGTCCATGACGGAACATGCCGTTTCGGGCAGATAAGGCCGGAATATTTCGGAACGGTGGGTCTCGTGGTGCATAATAATGATTCTTTGTATTCGGAAGAAAACTTTATCTATGACAACAAGCCTTTTTTCTGCGACATTCCGAACACGAGTTGCCGTAACAACTGCAGAATAAGGAAACTATCTTACCGGATAGACAACGCGCTCGGTGCCGCAGGCGAATACGCGAGGGTATATAAAGGCGTTCCAGAAAGCGACAATCGTCTGTATTTTATCGAAACCGATAGTCTTACATTAGAAAAAGAACTGCGCGAGCGTTTCGAGGAAAGGATGCCCGGTATTCGGGTAGAGGAAATCAAGTGGAGCAATCCGCGTGATTTCCAAAATAATTTCCACGTCAATTATTCTTACACCAAACCGGAAATTGGAACCGAAGCCGGCAACTTGCTTTTGGTAAATCCCAACCCACTGGCCCAAATGACCAAACATGATTTTACTGCCGAAAAACGTTATCAGGATATCTGGTATGATTACCCCGAATCTTATATCGACTCGACTATAATCGTAGTTCCGGAAAACTACAAGGTGAATTCATGTCCGGAAATGGTTGTCCTGAATAAAAGTTTCGGAAGCTACATTAATAAATACGTCCAAACTGATTCGGGATTAGTGCATACGAGGATATTAATGTATAAAAACATGATAATCCCTCGAGAACAATATGAAAATATCAGCGATTTCCACGACCAGATAATCGCGGCGGATGCCCGGCAGGTAGTACTGGAGAAAGTCAACTAATCAGGTTATACTTCTGATGCCGCGCGTTGCCTTTAACGCGCGGCGTCCAAATCATTTCTATTCAAAATTGTTAACTCTGCAACTTTAATAGAACTATCCCGTATATTTAAAAAACGAGGAGTGCAGTATGTTCTGTCCAAATTGCAGATATGAATACGTCGATGTCGTTACCCGGTGCCCGAACTGCGGAGTTGAACTGGTCAGGGAACTCCCGGCGGATACATCCGCTCGGCGCTATTCATACCTTAAAGCCGCTACAATTCTGAGTATTATAGGAATTACCTATATCTTCCTTTTGCGGAATGTAGCAACAATTACCCCGGAGCTTTTCAGGAACACGGCGATGGGACAGTACTCAGTAATTACTATGTTTCTGGCTGACCTGCTAATCCTTTTCTTCTTTATCCAGTTTTACAGGGAATTCGCTCCTCGTTACAACACCAGGTTGAAAACAGGCTCGATTTTCGGAATAATTGGAGCGCTGTTGCTTTTGCCGGAATATTTTATTCGAATGGTAAGGATATTTTTGATAGGAAATCCTTTTGGGTCCGCCTTCCCAATAATAGCCGTTGATGCTGTCCTACCCTGGATAAGCTCGATTCTATTTCTGGTATTTTTCACCTACCTCTATATGGAAATGTACCGCGCCGGACATGAAAAGCTTAAAGAAGCTTCCCTATGGGCTGTACTGGGTTCGGCGATGAGTTTCCTGGTGTTAACATATACATTGATAAATTATATACTACTTGGCGGGCTGGCTTTCATGTTGATTAAGGTTACCAACATATCCTTGTTGTTGTTGCCCTTCACCGCCGCTGGATTCGCCGCGACTATCTACTTTTACATAGTATTCTACCGGCAGTTGAATCTGGAATCGACGCAGGATTCCAAAAGTCTGGTTTACAACCGCTGATTAAAAATTTGCCCCCGGCAGTTTAGAAATCCATTCATATTCCGATATTTATCTTAGTAATTAGGGTATTTAGCTTTCAGATTTAAGGAAGATATTTAGCGCAACCGGGCAGACCGAATGCTATTCAACTCTTTCCACTTCATAATATTCTTTCCCCTGGTGGTGGCATTATATTTCGCTGTTCCGCACCGCTACAGGTGGATGCTTCTGTTGACAGCGAGTTATTATTTTTACATGTGCTGGAAGGCGGAATATATCATCCTGATAGTTTTCTCAACTCTTATCGATTATTTCGCCGCACGCAAAATGGGGGAAACCGAAGAAAAAGCAATACGAAAACGATGGTTGATGCTCAGCCTGGCGGCCAATCTCGGGCTGTTGTTCTCATTTAAGTATTTCAATTTCTTCAATGCCTCCATGAAGGACCTTTTCGACCAGTTCAATATTTTCTATGATGTTCCGGCCTTCAAGGTACTTTTGCCGGTGGGGATATCATTTTATACATTCCAGACCCTGAGCTATACCATAGATGTCTACCGGGGCATAAAAAAACCCGAAAAACACCTGGGAATATTCGCGGTATATGTCTCGTTTTTCCCCCAACTGGTTGCCGGCCCCATTGAGAGGTCAACGCGGTTATTGCCCCAGTTCTTTGAGAAAAAAGGTTTCGATTACGATAGGGTTACGGACGGCTTGCGTTTGATGCTATGGGGATTCTTCAAGAAAATAGTAATTGCCGACAGATTGGCGGTCTTTGTCAACCAGGTTTACAATAATCCCCATGACACACCGGGAGTGCCGTTAATTTTGGCGACATATTTCTTCGCCTTCCAGATTTATTGCGACTTTTCCGGGTATTCAGATATCGCTATAGGTTCAGCGAGAATAATGGGATACGACCTGATGCAAAACTTCAGGCGGCCTTATTTCGCCCAATCCATAGCCGAGTTCTGGAAGAGGTGGCACATATCATTATCAACATGGTTCCGCGATTATCTTTACATATCAATCGGCGGGAACCGGGTGGTAAAATGGCGGTGGTACAGCAATCTCCTGATCGTTTTTATTGTCAGCGGTTTCTGGCATGGAGCTAACTGGACTTTCATGGTCTGGGGCGCGTTGCATGGTTCATATCTCGTTGTAGCAATCTGGACTCAAAATATCAGGAATAGAATTTCCGAAATGATCGGATTGACCAGTGCGCCGGCGGTGAGGAAATGGTTTAAGATATTTATAACTTTCCACCTGGCTATATTCGCCTGGATTTTCTTCAGGGCGAACTCGCTGATGGATGCTTTTTACATAGTAACCCATTTACATACCAATCTCGGGTATTTTATATCCCATGCCACGAGTATCTCTCAAGTGAAGAGCATGTTGCCGGTTGATTTTCACCCGTTGGAGTATGTTATCTCCTTTTTGTCCATAATATTCTTGGTGATTGTGCATTACTTCCAGGAAAAAAATTCAGTAGGAGAGTGGCTGGACAAAAGACCGATATGGATCAGGTGGAGCGCGTATTATGCTGTCCTGTTGGGAATACTGGTATTCGGGCATTTCGGCGCGATGGAGTTCATCTATTTCCAATTTTAAGTTGTGATTATGAAAAGATTTTTAAAAAGACTAACATTGTTTGCAAGTATCTTTATCATCCTGCAAATTCCCCTTTTGTTAATTTCATGGCATCTCGACAAGAACCAGTTGAGTATGCATATAGAACTGGACAAACTGGAGAGGATAAAGCAAGCTGGCGACCATGACATATTGATAATGGGGGACAGCAGGGCATTTGCAATGAACAGGGACGCCGAGTTCGCTTCAGCTAATTCAATTTACAACCTATCTCTCGCTAATCCCGGCGGTTTATATCCCTATCCATATCTTTTAAAGCGGTACTTGAAGTATCACAAACCTCCATCGGCTATAATTCTATCCTTTATTCCCCTGATGCTTACCGACGAATGGGATATTTTCGCCGAAGATGTTGACTTGACCGCGGCTACATTTTACCGTTCGGCAAGGTTGTATTCTATTTCGGACATGCTTACCGAACCGGTATTCAGGGAACACCCAATGACTGTAGCAAGGATGCTGCTGCGCTATTTAAGCCCCAATAAAATCTATGAAAAATTGAAGTTCAATTCGGATATAAACGGTTATAAGCCGGAAACCGGCTATTTCACGGTTCGGGAAACCAAGGAATGGAACTTCGACCCAGATGTCTACCTGCTCAATACGCCCCTGGAGATATCCGATAAGGCGGTACTGTTCATGGATTATTTCCTCTCCATCGCGAGGGATAACGATATTCCGGTTGTGCTTTACAATATGCCCATTCCCGAATCGGTTTACCGTATACGCTCTGAAGACGGTTTCTATTCAAAATACTTTCAGGTAATTGATGAGATGGCCGCTAAATATCCCAACACCTTAACCGTTTACCGCGAAATTGAGTACTACCCTGACAATTACTTCATCGATGGTTCTCACCTCAATGAAAAAGGGGCGGTTAAATTCAATCATTCCGATTTTGTCGACATTGTTCAAATGACGAAACAATGCTATAATGAACCGGCGCTGGCGGAAGGCGGGAGTAAAAAGTCCCCATTAAAATAAAACTATATGCTTAAAGATTTATTACTATTTGATTGACAGATTAGATCATTAAGTCAATATTATCAAGCATTATGATAATACGCACATCGGGCGCGGTACAACCGGGACAAGATGAAGATAAAATGGTCGATATTAATAAATGCAAAATCCTACACCTCGCTAATATCCGTTGGTGGAACGCGTGCGCGTATTACGCGATTCAACTGGCCGACGCTCAACGCTCGTTCGGGCACGAAGTACTTGTGGCCGGTGATCCTGATTCACCTCCTCTGAGTAAGGCTTTATCGTGGGGGTTGGCCATCGACCCCTATCCGCGGATTTCGACGTATTTCCCATATTTATACAGCAATATGAAATGGCTATCCAGAATGGTTGACAACGGATACAAATTGGTAGTTGTCCATAGGGGAGAGGCGCATGTTGTGGCATTTTTGACCAAGTATTACCTTGAGAAAGATTTTACGTTAATACGGGTACGGGGAGATGTCCGCCCGCCAAGGAATGATATTTACAATCGATTTCTATACGATATAAACTACACCGACGGTGTAATTTGCACTACCGAAACATTAAAACAATCTTACCTGGAAACATTCGAAATAGACAAAGAACGAATAACCGCCATTCCCGCCGGCGTGGACAGTGAATACTTCGGTAAGCTCCCGGACTCAAAAGAACTACGGAGAAAATATATGATTCCGGAGAATGCGACGACCGTGACATTGCTGGGAAGGCTGGATCCGGTAAAGGGGCATGATATACTCATAAGAGCCGCTGGGGGGGTAAAGGTAAATCCGGAAGATGTTTACTATATTATCGCCGGAGAGGAATGCAATGTGAATATTCGGAATTTAAAAGAACTAATATCCAAACACTGCCCTAAGAGCAATTTTAAATTTTTCGGCTTGGTGGATGATGTCCGCGATATCCTGGGTATAACCGATATCGCGGTTATCCCATCACAGGATTCCGAGATGATCGCCCGTACCGCGCTGGAGTTTATGGCCGCCGGCAAGCCGGTTATCGCCAGCAATATCAACGCTCTGGCTGAAACAGTAGATCATGGCAAAGGCGGATACCTTGTAGATAAAGGCAATATCTCCAGGTGGGCGGACTATATTACCGAGCTTATCCACAATCCGGAAAAACGTTGTAACTACGGCAGTTACAACCGGGATCTAACGGTGGAAAACTTTTCTCTACACAGATGGGCATCAAATACATTAGACTTTTACCAACAGATTATCGAGCTTAAAAACGGGCCAAGCATGGATGGATAAATATGGAAATTACGTTGGGATATGACATAAATAGGATATTCTCCCGCAAGCCTAATTTTGGCGCCCATTATGCCGCCAACCTGGTTAAGGCTTTAGTTTCGGTAGATGATTGCCTTGAATTGGTGCTGTACTCCAATCAGAAAAAGAGCGCATTGTCCAAGTTCAAAGACATACTTGGCCACCCGGAAGTGAAATTCCGCAACTATATTTCTCCTAAAAGGCTATTCACCGATAAAAAGCTCGATGTTTTTCACGGCTTCGGGGATTTCCGCCCCGATTCAAAGAGGTTCAAACGCGTTATTTCGCTGACTGATTTTTCTGTTTTCAAGGTCTCATCTTTCGGTGAGAATGACCAGCAAAACAGGGCAAACAAGTACATCGATTCCTTGAAACATTATGAAAAAATTGTATGTCCTTCAAAATCGGCCGCGAAGCTGATCGTGGAATATATGCCGGACCGGGCGAATGATATCGTAGTAATCGAACCCGGATTGGATTTCGAGTATAAAAAACTGCCCGATGAAAAAAGTATCGCCAGGACCAAGGAAGAACTCGGAATCGCGGAAGATTTTTTCCTTTACATTGGCAAGATGGAAATCGGCCGTAATATTCCGGTGATGATAAAAGGCTACATCGAATACTGGAGAAGATCCCAATCGGTACCATCGTTGGTAATGGTAACCGATGGCAATGAAAGCGCCGCCGAATCATTGCTCTCCGGAACTGAATTATTGCGCTCAAAAGGCAAACTTATAACTACCGGGAATCTATCAGACGAGCAGTTATTGAATCTCTATTCTTCCGCTAACGCCCTCATTCACCCCGTAGCTACCGATTTTTATTCGCCCCAGGTAATTGAGGCAATGGCTATGGGTGTTCCGGTGCTGTGTTCGGCTATTGGGTTCGGCGCGGAGCTTGAGCATGATTCGGCGCGTTTCATCGACCCGGGTGACCGGGATGATATCTGCAACGCCCTTGACGCCGTGGAAAATAACACCCAGTACCGGAATAAATTAATTGAAGGCGGGAAAAGGTTCACGGCCCGGTATCGATGGCCCAACGCCGCCTCAGCTGTTTTAGAATTATATTCTAATCTCCTTAAATAATTGATATATTGTGGGTATGTTCGATGTTCGAAAAGGAACGGTTTGTTGATATGTATCCAATTTCCCTGTGCATAATCGCTCGAAACGCGTCAAACCTGCTCGAGAATTGCCTTCGGAATGTCCGCGGTATCTCTGATGAAATTATCATACTCGATACCGGGTCATCTGACAATACCCCCCAGAAAGCTCGGGAAATGGGGGCGAAGGTTATCGAATATCATTGGCGGATGGACTTCGCCGATGCCCGCAACACGGCGATGGACGCGTCCACGAATGACTGGCTTCTCTGGATTGACACCGATGAATATTATCCGGCCGAATTAATCGAAGAAATCAAGAAATCCCTTTCTAACAGGAATTGTAGTGGATACCGGATACCCAGGAAAAACTATTTCTTCGGTAGCTGGCTAAAACACGGCGGGAATTACCCCGACTATCAAATGAAGTTATTCCGAAAATCATCGGCGGAGCGATTCCGGGGACGGGTTCATGAGAGTATAAAAATAAAGGGCGCTATTGGAAAATTAAAAAACCCTTGCGAACACTTATCGTATCCATCAGTAGACTCATATCTGCGCAAGTTCGGTGAATACAGTTCAATTCAAGCGTTAATGATGCACGAAAACGGTATGCGGGTTAACGTTGTAAATTCCATTAATTATTTGCTTGTTAAGCCGCTGTTCAGGTTCATCCGCCGGTACATATTCAAAGGCGGTTTCCGGGACGGCTATCCCGGCCTGCTGGCATGCTTATTCGACTTTTGCGGTTATATTGTGCGATATGCTAAACTCTGGGAAATCAATAAACAGAAACACTAAATATGCCCTTCTCCGAAGCTAAAAATATACTTGTTGTCCGTACCGACGCTATCGGCGATGTGATCCTATCCGAACCGGTCGCGAGGATTCTTAAGGGACACTATCAGCAATGCCGGGTAACTTACGCAGTCTCAAAATACGCCGCTCCGGTACTTTTTAATAATCCTTACATTGACCGGGTGATAAGGTTGCCGAAACGGGATTTAAGCTTCGGATATTCAAATATTAAGAAAGTTGCGCGCATTTTCGCTATTGATGGTTATGATACTGCTATAATACTGCGCCCCACCCTCTTTAACGCGCTCTCAGTATATTTCAGCCGCATCCCCATAAGGATAGGGACAGCCAACCGGTTATATAGTATCTTCTTTAACAAACGCATCAAAGAACACCGGAGCGAAAATAAAAAAAGCGAGATGTTTTATAATATCTCCATGCTCACTCCCCTAAGAATTGAACTCCCTGAAACAGACAGCGATGATATCCGGCCCAAATTATATCCACAAAAAGAGCAACTTGAAAAGGGAAAGGGACTCCTGTTCAAAAACGGCGTTACCGATGCCGATATACCGTTGATTATACATCCAGGCGGAAGGGGTTCCGCGCCTCGATGGGATTTCAACAGGTTCGTCGCGCTTATCGGTCAATTATGCCAGCTGGAAAATCTAAAGATAGTAATTACCGGGACTCCTGAAGAATATGACCAAGAACAATTGGCATCTTTAAAACGTTTAGTTACTACTGAAGGTGGAAAGGTCATCAACTTTATCGGCAAGACGGATCTATCCATGCTTATTTCGCTAATTAAATTATCGGATTTGGTCATCACCAATTCAACAGGCACTGCTCATATATCAGCGGCGGTAGAAACACCGCTTATCGGAATTTACCCGGATACTCCCA
Source organism: Candidatus Zixiibacteriota bacterium (assembly GCA_014730345.1). Classification (GTDB taxonomy): domain Bacteria; phylum Zixibacteria; class MSB-5A5; order UM-FILTER-46-8; family UM-FILTER-46-8; genus WJIJ01. The sequence goes on from WJIJ01000134.1 coordinate 19,560, forward strand.
AGCACAGTTTGCGGCGTTGGGCTCCACAGGGAATTGCCGATAAAATAAATATAATATCAGCTTCGGACCTGGGAAAAATAAAGCCCGAGAAAGTATTTAAAGCCTGTATAAATTTCATTAAGAAAAGCAGTAGAGCAAAGACATGAACCTCGCTGAATTCATAATTAATGTCGAGGCGCTGAACGCTAACATCGACATCCGGCTTGTCCGCAAAGCGTACGAGTTCGCCGAAAAGCACCATACGGGGCAATTTCGGGCCTCCGGAGAGGAATATCTCAGCCATTGTCTTAAAGTCGCTTTTATTCTCGCCGAGATTCACATGGATTCAACAACAATAGCCGCCGGGGTACTGCACGATGTAGTGGAGGATACGCCGGTTACCTTAAACATGATAAAGCAGGAATTCGGCAGTGAAATAGCCCACCTGCTCGATGGAACAACCAAGTTGAAGGGGATAAAATATCCCACACACCTTGAGAAACAAGCCAATTATTACCGGAAAATGATACTGTCCATGGCCGAGGATATTAGGGTTATCATAATCAAACTCGCCGACAGGCTTCATAATATGCGCACTCTCGATGCTCTCAGGGAATCCAAACGAAGGATTATCGCCCAGGAAACCCATGATGTTTACGCTCCTATCGCTCATCGCCTGGGCATGGCGCGGATTAAATGGGAACTTGAAGACCTCTCTCTAAAATATTTGCATCCGGAAGCTTATGAGGAGATAGACCGTAAAGTGCAGATGAGCCGGAGGGAAAGGGAGGAATATATCCGAAGCGTCGTCAATCCGCTCTATAAAAGGCTCTATTCAGATGGGTTAAAGGCGGAAATAACCGGCAGGGCAAAGCATTATGATTCAATTTACCGCAAAATGAAACGCCGCGGTAAACCGTTCGAGGAGATTTACGACCTGCTGGCTATCAGGGTTCTAACTGAAACTGTCAGGGATTGCTATCATGCATTGGGATTAATCCACGAGATGTGGAAACCGGTTGCCGAGAGATTCAATGATTACATCGCCACCCCCAAATCGAATATGTACCAATCCCTGCATACTACGGTTATCGGACCTGAAGGACGAATGGTGGAGATCCAGATTCGCACCCATGCCATGCACTACACAGCCGAACAGGGAATAGCCGCGCATTGGCTATACAAGGAAGGGAAACAGGCTCCCGATGAGCATGACAAACGGATAGCCTGGATACGTAATATCCTCGAATGGCAGCGCGAGATGACCAATCCCGAGGATTTCATGGAATATCTCAAGATTGATTTATTTCTTGATGATATATACGTTTACACGCCCCGCGGCGAAATCAAACAGATGCCCAAAGGGGCTACGCCCATAGATTTTGCCTTCACAATACATACCGATATCGGTTTGCACTGCGTTGGCGCAAAAATAAACGGGCGTATCAAACCGCTGGATACTAAACTGGAGAATGGCGATGAGGTTACTATTATTACCTCGCCGAATGCCCATCCTACCCAGGATTGGCTGGGTGTCGCCCGTACATCGCGCGCAAGGAGTAAAATCCGCAAATGGCTTGAACAACAGGGTTACAGCGAATCGGTAAACCTGGGCAAGGAGATGCTGGACAAGGAGTTAAAGAAAATATCCGGACCAAATCCAGATGACGATAAACTTCTCGATGCCGCAATGGCTCTAAACTGCAGGGATATCGAATGCCTTTATGCCGCTATTGGCAACGGTAAAGTATCAGTTCAGAATGTGATCGGAAAACTCATACCGCCGGAGGAAGTTAAGCCGAAAAAGGAATCGCTTATTACCGATTTCATCGATCGCGCACGGGGGATCAGCAAGGGCATAAAAGTTCAAGGCATAGATTCTATGGTCTTCCGCTTCGCCAAGTGTTGCCAACCGGTGCCGGGGGACCCTATTATCGGATATATAACCCGCGGCAGAGGAGTATCCATCCACCGCAAAGACTGCCATAATGCCGCTAACTTGATGGTCGATCAAGATCGTCGCATAGATGTACAATGGGATGTGGACAGCGGGGCGTCATTCATGGTCAAGCTGAATATCCTGGTGGAAGAGCGTAAAAACATAATCAAGGATATAACCGAGGCTATCGCGGCGGTCGATATAAATGTCCGCGGCGCCGAAATTACCAATCGGGGACAACCTTCGAAAGGAAGTATCATAATTGATATTGCTAACCTGAACCAACTCCAGAAAGCATTGAAACGAATCCGGAAAGTAAAAGGCGTTCTGGAGGTCGACCGCGCCAGCAGTCTTCATTTCGATCGATTTGATAACACGGCATGATTGATAATTCCAAGACAGGTAACAAACCGCTATTCGAAAACCATTTTGAGCGTCAGGATTCGGACATTTTTTATCTCAATCCCCCGCTGGTCGATAATCCCAACATTAAGGCGGGTTTTATCTTACAGGATGCGGTTAAAGCTGTTGATAAACCATACTCCATCTTGAGCAGTCGTTTTGGGAAGGCCGCGTATCTGCATCAAAACCATAGCGATATAGTAGTTAATCTCAGGGAAAATGAGACTGGGCCCATAGTCGAAAAACACGAAGGCGACGCGATAATCACCGCTGAAAAGGATATCGCTATCAGTGTTCATACCGCTGACTGCCTGCCTATATTAGTTTATCATCCGGATGGATTTATCGCGGCGGTACACGCTGGCTGGCGTGGTACATTGCAAAAAATCGCATTGAAAACTGCATC
>WJIJ01000135.1 GCA_014730345.1 Candidatus Zixiibacteriota bacterium
CCTGCAGAAGTCAGCCCAATCTTTTGGATCAGCGGGAGGCCCCTGGAATCGGCCTGTTTGATGAGGGGGTACTTCAGTCCTCATTTTTTCAGGATGCCATTCTCTCAAAGTGAAAATCAGCTTCGCGTCATTTGGATAAAGCGAATCAACGAAATGCTTCAACTTTTCGTCGGACATTCCATCGATCCAACCCCACTGAACCGTACAACGGGTCATCTGAACTCCGAATGAATCACAAATTGCCCGGGTTAATATTTTATTTACGGACCTTAAGTAATCATAGCTGACGCCTATATATTGCTCGTATTCACGTTCATCTTTCATAGCGGTTTTGTCTTCGCCGCTATGTCCCTGAAAACCGGAAGCTAACGATATCACGATAACCGATATGGCAATAATTAATGCTCTCATAATAATCCTTATCTGAATTAGTATCTTTGCCGGGTTTAGATTTGAACCTGTTAATTGGAATGTATATACGAATTGGTTACTATTTAAATCAACTAAAACTTTTAGTTTGGAATGCTAAAAGGAATAGGGGTGAAGGTGAGGATAAAAATAACCAGGCATATATAACCGGTTATCTTCCGCTTGCGGTCGAGCGCGTGACCGTCATCTATTGTCGGCGGGTGCTCAGGTATCAATACTGTCAGGAAAAACGCCCACACAAACCATCCCGGCCACAGGAAGCCAAGAGGTATTATAGCCAGGACGACAAGTTTAGACAGGAATTTTTGCCTGCGGCCAAAAAGGGCGTAAGTTATATGACCCCCGTCAAGTTGCCCTGATGGCAAGAGATTTAACATCGTTACTAACAGTCCAACCCATCCGGCAAACGCGATTGGATTCAGTAGAAGGTCATAGCCTTCCGGGATATCGCCGATTATGAGCCATACCAGTCCATTAAACAGCAGTGAATCTCCAAGCCCTATTCCGGCGGCCGTATCCTCTATCTGAACCACCTCCGAGCCCATCAATCCGATAACCACCGCGATTACGGCGATTACGAACCCTGCGATGGGTCCCGCCGCGCCGACATCGAGTAGCTGAATCCGGTTGCGGAATGGAGATTTAGATTTAATAAACGCGCCGAAGGTCCCCAGTATGAAAGGCGATGGCAGAAAATAGGGAAGAGATACTTTGACCTTGTGCCTTACCGAGGCTATGTAATGTCCGGATTCGTGAAATAAAAGTATAGACAACAATGGTATGGAGTATTTTAATCCGTCCCAGATACCGGCAACAGTAAGGTCGGTCATCTGCACGAAAGTTGCCGTTATAAATGTCGCGGCGAAAAGCAGAATATTCACCCAGGGGATTTCCCGCCGCCGCTTGTTTTCTTCCCTATGATTAGCGGTCAATAACCCAATAACCACGGTATCGTTATCGATATCCACCTCGCAGTCAAATCCCTCGACCCTGCAAATATTGATCAATTCCTCGGCAAATACAATAGCGCCCGGCGCTTTTCTTCCCCGAAGTATGATTTTACGACCGTCTTCGAAGATAGCCTCGACCTGGATGAAATTGCGTAACCTGCCTGAGAGGTTTTTCAGTTTTTCTTCCGTGTAGTAATCAACTTTACTCATAACCGTTATTTTTCATACTATCGAGATATGCCAGAAGTTCCACCACGGTCGTTCGTTGTTTCAAGTTCATACAATAGATATCGAAATATGAATCAGGTTTGTTTATAGGTTTCTGGCAAAAGATAAGGTATGAATCATCATCGGAAAAGGAAAGATAGGCTTTCTTCCCTCCCGTATCGCTTATTCTCGCCTGAGTGGAATCGCTCACGGAATAAAGATATATCTCATCCTCCCCGCTACCCCGCTCTTTTAGATAGGCGATATATCCGCCGTCACTTGAGATAGTCGGATAGTTCGCTCTTTCATAATAGCCGGTAATCCTGACCAATTCGCTGAAAGCCGTGTCAGTATAACATATTTGCCAATTAGAAACATTCTGCAGACCTCTAAATACTATCATACCGCCGCCATAGCCGATATTGTCCATAAGAAAATACCACTCAGGATCACGCCCGGGGCTTCTTCTAATATCATGGTTCATAATGTTTAATATGTTAATATTTCTTCTAACATATATCAAAATACTATCCGAAATCATGAGAGGTGAATGCCCATAAAGACTATCACCGTAAATCTGCTCCAGCCGGGAATTCTTCAGGGAATACAATCCGATTCTCTCATGACCATATCCATAAGACCTCAATGTATCAGGATTTTGGGATTTATAACTGAATATTATCTTATTACCGCCGTTCGCTGTATTGAGGCTTGTGTATATCCTATTATGCTTCCCGATGGGCAAAATCCGGCTTTGATTCGTTCTTAAAACAACTATCCTTATTTCCTGTTTAAATAAACGTTCATCCAAAAATAATCCGTCATCATAACTTTCAGCCTCAACATCCGCTATAGAAACTATAGACGAATTCCCATTACAAAAACGAGGATACCTTTCCGCGAAGGAATTTGAAGTCAACCTTAATACGGGGTATGGTCTACTAAGGAAAAAACCTATGGGATTGGCCGCGTCTTTACTGAATCCCGATTCCAAATACTTTCGATAGACGCCGTGAACTGTTGATTTACTGCCATGTTCAGCTATCAATGATGTCCTGTAAAGCTCCAGATACATTTCCATTCGCTCAATTTCCGGATGAGTACTATCGCGTTTTTCGAGGGCTTTGCGCCTTATCTCCGCGGAATCAATCAATCCCGTAAATAGATACGAATAAAATATCGAATCCTTTGCCTCGAAATCTTCAATAGATTTCCGGACCAGCCTTTCCCGTAAATCCGCATGTCCGCCGTACCTGTATGAAGTATAATTCTCACTTAAAAGGATTAAAGTAACCGCGGCGATAATTAATGGAATCGAAAGGAGAGATATTTTCCTGCTAAACTTCATTTATGAAATGATTTGCCGATTTGAGCCTGAAATTAAAGGTAGCCTGTCTCAATATTTATAAATATGGTAAATATTCGAGATTTGGGATATTTTGTTAATTCTATTGTGCATATTTTTTCACTTTTTTGTTGCTTCTGTGCTAAAGTTTGCCGATATTTAATTCAAGGATAAGACTGATTGCATGGCTGCTAAGAGGAAAATAGACAAAAAAGCATCGAAAGTGCAAGACCTTTCAATCGAAGAGGATCTTAGCCGGCTTTCCGATATCAACAAACAGCTGAAACGGAAGATATTCGATTTATACACAATATTCGAGATTTCCGTTCATCTGAACTCTATGCTTAATTCCGATCAGCTCCTTGATGGGATGTTACTAACGTGTATTGGCCAGATGGGAGTTGGCGGAGCGGCGTTGATGCTTGCTTCTGATACCCCGGATGAAAACTCTAAGACCTCCAAGATGCCTGCTGATTTCAACCTGAAGCTTGCCTGTACCAAGGGTATTGGATTCAAGGGGAAGGATTTAGCCTTTTACCCCAACAGGAGGTTATACCACCTGTTCCAGTCGACCAAGCGCCCGTTGTACATCGAGGAAGTAGCTAAATCCCTTGAGATGAAAAAAGAGGAAGTTCTAAAGCTTGAGTTGCTTGAAGCAAAGTTGATTATACCAATGATACTCAAGGGCCAAATCCGAGGAGTGCTAACGTTAACTGAAAAGATATCCGATACCCCATTTTACGATGCCGACCTCGAATTCCTTTCAATACTGGTCAACCAGTTGACGGTGGCGGTTGAAAACGCCCGGCTTTACAGGAGCGAGAAGGAATCGGCCGAAAGGCTCGCGCAAGCCCAGAAACAGCTCATGGAATCCGAAAAAATGGCCGCGCTGGGAACGCTATCGGCATCTATCGCTCATGAAATCAATAATCCCCTGGGTATCATCAAGAATTATCTTTTATTGCTTGAACAGGAGTTGAATCCGGAGGGGGAATCAGCCGCCAATTTTAAAATCATCAAAGATGAGATAAACCGTATAAACACTATCGTAGCCCAGCTTCTCGATTTCTACAGGCCGCGTAAGGAGAAGATCGAGCAAATTGATATACAGAAGATGGTAGTTGACATCGTCAATGTCATCGGCAGGCCTTTTGAAAAATCGGGGGTCAAATTTAAAATCGACAATCTAAATAAGACAAATAATGTAAAAGGCTCCCTTGAGCAATTACGGCAGGTCCTGATAAATATCATCGTTAACGCGAAAGAGTCGATGCCCAATGGAGGAATAATCGATATTTCTTCATCATCCCGTAATGGTCATGTCTACCTGAGTATTTCCGATAATGGTACTGGAATAGACCAGCAAATAATGAATCGGATTTTCGAACCGTTTTTCACTACTAAAGAAAACAGTAAGGGAACCGGTCTCGGGCTTTCAGTATCATACAGCATTGTCCAGCGTCATGGCGGCGCTATTGAAGTGTTGAACAATCATAGTGGCGGCGCGACTTTTACCGTAAAGCTTCCATTCAACAATGGCGGAACAGGGAATAATGGACGAAGAAAGAAAAAATAAAATTCTCATAGTTGATGATGAAGTCCGTATGTGCAGTTCGCTCAAAGCGCTCTTGCTTAAGGAGGATTATATCGTTGAAACCGCCTGCTCCAGCAGGGAGGCGATGGAAATAATCCCAAATGGCGGTTTCGACCTGGTTATCACTGATATCAAGATGCCCGGGCATAATGGTATTGATATACTGCAAAGAGCCAAAGAAAGCGATCAGCATATAAGTGTGATACTGATGACCGGATTCGCGTCGCTTGAATCGGCCAAGGCCGCCATAAACAAGGGCGCGTTTGATTACCTCACAAAACCGCTTGAATTCGATGACCTGTTGAGGTCCATAAAAAAGGGGCTGGCGTCCCGCAGAGCGGAGATTGAGAAACATCACCTGTTAAATCTATTGTCATCAAGCAATAAACTGCTCGAAGAACGGGTACATCAACTCAACGCTCTTTATAAATCGGCAGGGGTCATTTCCGGTACTACAAACCTCGATATTCTTCTCAACCAGATAATCAACCTGGTAACCGGCGTTGTCGGCGCCAAGTCCGGCTCGATAACGTTGTTTGATGAGACCGGAAAATTCATGAAAATATCCGCCGCGATAGGGCTTGAAGAAGATATTGTCAAAAATACAAGGATCAAGATCGGAGAGGGTGTCGCCGGATATGTCGCCGCCCATCGGGAATCGGTGATTATAGATAATATAGCTGAAGATACCCGGTTCAATTCCGAGGGACGGCCGCGCTATGAAACAGCTTCGGCAATATCCACGCCGATGATCCACCGCGAGAATTTACTGGGCGTTATAAATTTGAATAACAAGGAAGGACAGGAGAAATTCACCGCCGATGACCTGCACCTTTTGGAAACTTTCGCCTCCCATGCCGCTATCGCCATCGTCAATGCCGAGTTGTTCGAGGAGAACCAGATCAAGCTGAAGGAATTGACCATCCTGCACCGTATTGCTACCCGGCTGTCATCTTCTAAGACCGAGTCGGAAGTATTCCTCGCGTTGTTCCAGGGGATTAAATCTATAGTCGAGGCAGATTTTTGCTACATCTTCACACTCGAGGATGACAACATCTCTCTTAAAATAACGTTCGCCGAGGATTCTAATTCCGAGATGTCCAGAGCCCTTGAGTCTATCCAGCTTAAGCTACCGGACGAGGTTGTGAACGAGGACAATATCAACGAAAAGATTAACTGGATAAATGGATTTTTTAAGGAGCTTTACCATGAAAAAACAGGAAAACAGCTTGAGGCGGTCATTGTGGTTCCGGTTTCGGTGGAAAGCTCCCTGTCGGGGATTTTAGCAGTAGGAAACTATAATGAAGAACCTTACCTGGAAACCAAGGAAAGGCTCATCTCCATAATAGCATCGCAGACAGCGTCATTGTATGAACGCCAGAGAAGCGTTATCAATGGCTCCAAGCTCCTCACCATGGGCAAAATGGTTTCGGAATTGACCCACGACTTGAAAAAACCATTGACCAATATCCGGGGCACTCTCCAGGTGCTGGGAACGAAATGGGAGAATGACGGAGCTCCGCGGGAATTCCTCGATTCCGCCATGCAGGAAGTGGACAGGTTGACATATCTCGTAAAAGAGATGCTCGATTTCGCGGATCCCGGGAGATACAAACGTACCGAACGCGATATTATACCAATGATCGAACGTTCCCTTGCCCTTCTCGATGTGGATATCCGCAAATCGAATATCCAGGTAATAAAGGATTTCACCGATAATCCTCCGAAGATATTAATAAACGAGACCGAAGTTTTCGAAACCTTGATAAACTTGATATTAAATGCTATCGAGAGCATGCCCGATGGCGGAAAGCTGGAGATAAGCATTAAGCGCGTTAAACCCGAAAATAATCCCACCCCGCATTTGCGAATCGGCATTTCAGATGAGGGATGCGGTATCCCCAGGGAAAAGCTGAACCATATCTTTGAACGTTACTATACGACCAAGGAGAACGGAACAGGATTGGGATTAGCCCTGGTGGAGAGGGTTCTGCGGTCGCATGACGGAAATATCTATGTTGAGAGCGAATTGAATCAGGGAACCACTTTTTACCTTGATTTCCCAATTAATTAGAAGGCAGGAAGGATATGAGACATCAATCTACAAACATCCTCATTATCGATGACGACCCAAAAGTCCCATGGATACTATCCGAAGGGCTTGGCGAGAGTTACAGCATAACTTCCGCCCGTGATGGGGACGAAGGGCTTCAGATGTTAAGCAGGGAAAAACCGGACCTGGTTTTGCTTGATATAAAGATGCCCGGGAAATCGGGTATCGAGGTGCTTGAAAAAATTAAGCAGATGGACAACGGTCTCGATGTAATTATGCTCTCCGGCCACGGTGAAACCCAGAATATCGTAAAATCCATACAGAAGGGCGCTTCCGAGTTTATAAATAAACCTTTCGATGTAAAAGAAGTCGAGATTCATATCCAGAATGTACTCGAAAAGAAACGCCTTAAAAGAGAGTTGCAGGAAGCGCGTAAAGAACTCGAAAAATCTCATACGCACAATTTCATCGGCGATTCGCAGGGAATACTCGATATACGGACCATTATAGAGCAAATTGCCGAATCGGAGCTGACTGTGCTGATACGGGGCGAATCGGGGACCGGCAAAGAGATTATCTCGCGTTCGATCCATAACCTTTCTGACCGCAAAAGCCAGCCGTTTATAAAGGTCAACTGCGCGGCGATACCGCGGGACCTTCTTGAGGCGGAACTTTTCGGATATGAGAAGGGAGCTTTCACCGGCGCCCATAAAACAAAACCGGGCAGATTTGAGACCGCCAACAAAGGGACTATGTTCCTCGATGAAATCGGCGATATGCCCCTTGAGCTTCAATCGAAACTGCTCCAGGTAATGGAGCAGAGGGAGTTCGTTCGGGTGGGCGGTATCCAGAATATAAAGGTCGATGTGCGCATCGTGTGCGCTACCAACCAGGACCTTGAAGGGCTGATAAATAAAGGAGAGTTCCGTCAGGATCTCTTTTATCGCATGAACGAAGTAACTATCAATATCCCACCCCTGCGGGGAAGACGCGAGGACATACCCCTCCTCGTCGAGCATTTTGTTGTTAAATACAATGAACATTATAAGAAAGAATTCCCCGGCTTGTCTACCGACGGCATGCGAAAGCTGATGGAATACGAATGGCCGGGCAATGTCCGCCAGCTCGAGAATCTTATAAAACAGATTGTTGTGCGCAATGACGAAAGTATCATAGATAACTCTTTGACATCCACGGCAACCGCCGAATCCAGGGCGGAACTCCCTCCAATGCCACTAAACGATGACGGTCAGCGGGATTACTCATTGAAGAAACGAGTTTCGCAGGTGATTGAACAGGAAGAAAAGACACTGATTCGCGAGGTTTTAAATAAAACTAATTGGAACAGGCGGAAAGCGGCCGAGATACTTGATATCTCATATAGAAGCCTGCTGTATAAGATTAAGGATTACGCTATCACCAATTAGATTAATGAAGTGATTTACATATTAAGTGTATGGATTTGCACAAATTTTGAACATTTTCTTGGCTACTGGTCTAATATTTGACACCCGGCGCATCAAACATCCGTGCAATCCCTTAAGCATCATAGAGAAAAATGGTTTTCGCGGAGGCTCATATCGTAATCAAAATCTTATTCCGCTATGCTGAGATGGTATATTTTTTGCTTTACTATTATATGTTGCTGGGCAATTCCCTGTTGTTCTATTAATTTATATCGGCTTTGTAATTATGAACGTCATAAATGGGCAGAATAATAATATTATCTTCGAAGAATCCAAATTCTACGAACTCTTCAAATCGCACCGGCACTTCGGTTTAATCGGGTCCCAGGAGCTTAAAAGGGCCGAACGATACTGCAGTTTTTTATCCCTGGTCACTATCCAAATAGAATTCGGCGATAATCTCCAATTTCCAATTGCTACCGAAACAGGGGCTATTTTGATAATTGATGATTTACAGGATGAGTTGCATCGGATTATATGCAAGACCTTGAGGGAGACTGATTATGTCTCCGGTTTCGAGTCCGGTAAAATTGGAATATTGCTGGTTGAAACATCCCGCGGTGGGGCGGAAGTTCTGCTTAAAAGAATAAAATCTGTCCTGGACTCTTTCCTGGATTCGATTAGTCTTGATTCAAACAGCCTGAATTATAAGACGCTTATTGTTTCTTTCCCTAACGAAGGCGCTAACAGGCAGGATTTCCAGGAAGTTCTCAATTCTTTTATTGACAAATAAAAAACCGGCATTTTTGCCGGTTCAAAAAATTTATCGGGCTTCAAGTTAACGTTTTTTCGTTTTCATGAAATCCGGGTCCTTCTTCATGCTGTATTTGAAAACATACGTTTGCCCGGGTCTTATTCTAATTGTACGCTTAAAATCTTTATAGCCGGCGGCGCTTCCGCGCAGAATCCTGTAACCGGGACGGACTCGCGAGTAGGTCTGGTTTCCGATGCCAAGCACTGCCCCATCGAGGGTAAACGAGGCATAATCAGGTTCGACCTGTATTTTAAGCCTGCCGCGTTTCTGGGAAGCCGCTGGTTTGGAATCGGTCTTTTTAACTGTTTTCGCGGCCGTTTTCACTTCGGGAGTTTTAAGATCCAGCCGCGGCGTAAGGGAAGTAAATCCGGTTGAGGCCACGCTTATGTTTTTTAATGTATTCGGCCGGTATCCTTCGGCGGAAATGGTAATATCGTAATTTCCCGAACCGAGCGAAGCGAACTTTATAAAACCGTTGTTATCGGAATTTACTGTTCCGAAACTGGAGCCTTCTACGATAGCTGTGGCATTATAAATGGGTAATCCGGAGTTATTATCGAAAGGCATAATTACCAGGCCGTTTCCACTCCCAAGGCCGGGGCCGCCCAGGTACATGAATACGCCAAATAGAATGCCCAGAACAGCAAGTATTTGCCATAAAATTGGCTTACCACCCCGGGATTTGCTGTCCTCCTTAAGCAAAAACTCTTTATTATTTAAGGTAATATGATCTCCGGGCTTGAAACTCATTCCGCCAACGAAGCGTATGGCATTATTCTTCAGGTAGGCTACTCCGGCGCTCGACTGGACTGTAGCTGTGTCGTTGTAAAAATCATTCAGTTTCTTAGCTAATTCCTCATCGGTCTGGGGTTTACTGTCGGCGGCAATTGCCGTATTGGCTGTGTCGGGGGAATATTTTGCCCTGAAATTTTGGTCGGAAATAGCCTCGGGATCGCTGTTACTTACCAATCCCGGGAGTGGTTGAACATCGGGCGCGCCTGAATTGTCATCTCCGGCGTTATCACCCACTGATTCTACAGTGTATGGATTATTGTTGGCGATTGTTTCATCGTTGGTAACCGATTCGTCATTTTCCTCGGGAGCATTATTTGAAGAAGTTATCTCGTTGAAATGATCAAACGCGCTCTGCGTGATAAAAGTCTCATCTTCCTGCTCCCCAATGGTATTATCAGAATCATCACTGTGGTCAAAAGAATCTTCAACCGATAAGGGAGGCTCCATCTGCGGTTCGTTCCCTGTTGTATCTTCCGGGTCCGGGTCGAAATCGCCCGCTTTGTTAAACTCCTCCTCAAGCATAGCTTGCAATTGGGATGCCTCTTCAAAACCTGTATCGTCTTGGTTTTCCGGAGAGGGATTTACATTTTCCGTCTTGTTCAATTCATGAACCGGTTCTTCGCTGGAAGATTCTTGATTATTTTCCTCAAGGCCTTCCAAACCTGTTGTTTGCTCGAATGGGTTTTGAAATCCGGTATCCGTATGCTGTTCTTCGGAAATCTCCCAATCAAGGCTGTCTTTAGATTCGCCTTCTAAGCACTCATCCTCCTCGGACTGGAGGTTTTGATTTTCGTCGGAGTCAAGCGCCGCGCCGCATTTATTACAGCTTCGCGCTCCTACGAAAAATATTTCTGCTCCACATTCAGGACAATATTTCACCGCTTCACCCCATTACTGGTAATTGCCGGTTTTTGTTTACTATTTTATTGTCGACATTTTTACGGGAGGTTTTAACCTTTTGGGGGAGAAAGGGCTGGATTGCCATAACAGTATACGCATCCATGGCCGCAACTGAACCATTTGCCGATATCATGGGATTTGGTACAATTACAGTATTCCCTCTGGGAGCGGTCCTTCGCCGAACTCGCTCGAGCCCTGTCCGGGCGCAATCTGCTTAAAATATGGCTGTCGATGCACCCGGGACGAGTCAAATACGGTGTTACGCAACAACTTAATACTATACCGCGCTCCGAGGTTTTCGGGGCAATGAAAGCTGTTATAAATTCTTCAGCCTTCACCTGGTAATTTTCCAAGAATATCAGCCCCATTTTTTTCATCCTTTTTTCGGATTTACCGTATTTTTGGGCTACGGAAACTATCAACCGGGGGATTTTATTCAGGGAAATCATCTCCAGCACCGGTTC
>WJIJ01000136.1 GCA_014730345.1 Candidatus Zixiibacteriota bacterium
AGGTATTCCCCTTCTTTGACATTCATTCCGGGATCCCGCAGAGGCGAACGCATGCTCTCGTCCCAATTTTCCCCCTCGAGAATCGTGGCGATACGGTACCTTCCATGTTCCTCATCAATTTCAAAATCAACGCCCAATAGCCCAATACCGCTGTCTTCGATTTTGGGATAATCTCCGCCGCCGATGTAGGTATGCGAACAGCATAGCTCTCCTACCATTTCGCCAATTATGTATGTCAAATCATGGCGGGTAGCGGCATGGGGTAAGAGTACTTTGTACCTCTCGCGCATCTTCTCCCAATCGACGCCATGCATGTTTTCATCATAGAAGAAATCACGCTCCATACGCCAGACCTCGTTGAAAATCTGCTCGAATTCCTTTTGGCGATCAAGCCGCATTTCCATCCCGGACAGGTCAAGGGCTTCCTCCAAAGCGGCTTTATCCGAGGAGGTGTTTTCAATATAAAACTTGTCGCCTTTTTTCAGCAGTATCTTGCCGCCCCCGGCGGTTATATTCCATTGGGAAACTTCTTCAGCGTAGTCATGGAGCTTTTCATCGGCTATGACATATTTGTGGAGGGTAGTTTTATCATCGCCAACCCGGCCTCGAAGACCGTACATAGGCTGGGAAGAGAAAAACACGGCACCGGAGACAGCGCTTAAACCGCGGTATCTTCCTGAGGGAATGTCAATACCTATCTCGCGCTCATGCATGCCGTCGAAATCGATTTTAACTTTAATATCGTCGTCATCATCTTTTTTATCTTCATCCTCATCCCCCCCATCTACAACCACTTCATCGCTCTCCGGGGCGAACGGAGATTTCTCTTCGGCTGAAAGCGGGATCATAAACAGGTTAGTGATCGCCTGGTTGACAAATTCGAATTCGTATTCGCTGAGAATCGGATTGAAACTGCGTTGCGAAAGGAAATAGAGGTATTTCCCATCGGGATCGAATACGGGAGAGAAGTCATGGGTATAGCCGGGTGTTACCTGGTGTATTTCTTCATTATCGAGCGAATAGATAAATATGCAGGTAATCCTGTCTTCATCCTGCTTACCATAGGCGATAAATCTGCTGTCGGGTGACCAGGAACAATAACGCAACCCGCCCATCTTTGACTGATCTATCATTTTAACATCTTTAGATTTAACCTCCAGAAGGAACAATTTTCCGGTTTTATCGGCAAACGCCATGTTCTTGCTATTGGGTGACCAGAATGGTCTGTAGCGGTGACAGTAACCATCAGTAGTGAGGCGAAGTTGCTCCTCCCCATTGTGGGACACAGCATAAAGCTCTTCTTCCCCGGATTCATCTGAGATATAGGCTATCCACCTGCCGTCCGGAGACCATGCCGGTTCGCGTTCATTGGCGCCCGATGTACCGGTAAGGTTTCTTGTATTACCCTCTTTAGCGGGAACCGTAAACAATTCACCGCGCGAGGAAAAAACCGCTCTTTTAGCGTCAGGCGAGATGTCAAAATCACGGATTTTATCGGACACATCGATGTAACCGCTTCTCACGGTGTGCCGGTCGGTGGTCAATTCGATGTCGATTTTTTGAACTTTCTCAGATGGAAGGTCCATAACATAAAGGTAACCGCCGTTTTCAAAAGCTATGCCGTCGGGGCCAAGGCTGGGCCAGCGGACATCGTAATCGGTGAATTCGGTTACCTGTTTGATGGTCATATTTTCGGTATCGAATTTATATAGATTTAAAGTACCTGTCCGGTCGGCATTGAAATAAATATATTTACCATGCCACATGGGCATATTATCGGTTCCTTCCCAGTTGGTTATCCTTTGGGATTCGTAGGTTTTAAGGTCGAAAATCCACACATCCTGGGCCATTCCGCCTTTATAGCGTTTCCAGGTGCGGAAATCGCGATATATGGGGCAGTATGCTACCTTATCCATGTTTGGAGAAAGGCTGGTAAAACCGGCGGTGGCCATAGGTAAAGGTTCGGGCATACCGCCATCGATATCAACGAAGTAAACCCGCCCGTCCCACCAGTCGTTAGTTTTCTTCCTCGACCGGTAAAGGACTTTGCGGCCATCGGGATGCCATCCCAAAACGACATTCTCCGGTCCGAAACGGGGGCTGGTTCGCTGGATCCCGGGATGAAAGGTCAACTTTTGAGGTTCGCCGCCATCCACGGGCATAACATAAACCGCCATATCGCCGTCATATTGACCGGTAAAGGCGATTCGGGAACCATCGGGGGAAAATTTGGGGAACCACTCACAGCCTTCGTGAGAAGTAAGCCTTACAGCCGTTCCTCCTGTTCGGGGAGCGACATAGATATCATCTCCATAAACAAAGGCGACGTTATCGCCGTTTACGTCCGGGAAACGCAGTAAACGCGCTTCTTCGGCATAAGCAAATGTGCAAACAAAGCAAAATATCAGTAAGGATAGCAATAGCGATTTCTTCATATAGACTCCATTTCCTGGGAATTGATCACCCACTCCAAAGCGTTAAATGACATCTATGTCAATCAATTTTAAATTACCACGTAGTTTATGTTTGCCTACCGCCGGAAAAAATTATAATTAAGTAGTTCGTTTTTAGCAAGGTTTAAAATGTAATGATTTATGTTGATATAATATTCCTTCTTACCGGCGCTATAATTTGCGCTTTCCTGAGTATATTTGCTGTCGCGTCTATTGGCGAGAAAAAGTTAAGAGCGGCGATTCTAAGCGCGGTTTTGCTTGTCATTGTTTACGCGGTATGGTTCGAAGGATATTTCATTTACATACCCGACCCTGAAATCCTCCTTTATATCCTTATTGCCATTACCCTGTTATTTGCCCTTTTCTTCCTGCCCATCGGACAAACGAGGAGCATGGAAATCGGAGAATTATCGGAAAAAGTCGATGAACGGGATATCATATTCGCCCGGGAGGAATACCTGCCGGGGACGGAAAAGTATGAAAAGTATTACTCCGAGCACCCGGAGCTGAAGGATAAGGATGACCGAATACGCAATCTGCCGGAATTGCTGGAACCGGGCGGGAAATATTATAATCCGGAATTGGCGGTCAAGATCGGGGCAAAATTCGAAATAATCGAAAATATGCTTGAGAGGGTTGACGGCGAGGCAAACCAACTGCCGGTTGCCGTTGACAGGGATAAAATGACATCGGAGATAAAGGATTTGACCAGGAGATTGGGCGCGGATGATGTGGGTATAGCGGAACTCGATCCGATGTTTGTTTACTCCCATGTGGGCAGGGGCCCGGACAAATGGGGCGCGCCGATAAATAATAATCATAATTACGTAATCGCATTTACAATGGAGATGGACTACGACCATGTAGAACAGGCTCCCCGCCTTCCGATTACCGACGAGACGGCAACCCAATACCTGAGAGGGGCGTTGATTTCAATCCATATAGCGGCTTTTATCCGTTCACTCGGCTACCCGGCGAGGGCTCATATCGCGGGAAGCAATTACCAAATCATGTTACCGCCGGCAGCCTGCGTGGCGGGCCTCGGCGAGATGGGGCGCCTTGGGTATCTCATCACCCCAAAATTCGGTCCGAGGATACGCCTGGGGGCGGTAACCACCGACCTGCCGCTGGTCCCGGATAAACCGGTGAAGTTCGGGGTGCAGGATTTCTGCCGGATATGCAAGAAGTGCGCTATAAATTGCCCCTCAGGAGCGATTCCCACAGGAGATAAAACAGACGTGCGCGGGGTGGTGAAATGGCAGTTGGATATCGAGAGGTGTTTCCACTACTGGAGAGCGGCCGGAAGCGATTGCGGGCTTTGTATGCGAGTATGTCCTTTCAGTCATCCGCCGACCTTTACGCATAACATAGTCCGCGCGGGAATAAAACGTTCATCTTTTGCCAGAAGGGTTTCCCTTTGGGGCGATGATATATTCTATGGGAAGAACATTATCAAAAGCGGAACACTTATCGAGTAACCGAGTTTTATTAAAAACGAATCTGTAAACTTAATTTTTCAGGAGGCTTTTTAGTATGAGATTAAAAACCAATGTGATTATCACCGCGGTTTTAGCGTTAACCCTGGTTGCTTTAACCGCTCCCAGGATTTATTCGCACTGCGAGATACCATGCGGTATCTACGATGATAACGCGCGCTTGAAGCTCATGGCGGAGGATATAGAGACAATCGAGAAATCGATGAATGAAATCAATCGTTTGTCCGCCGAAGGAGATAAGAATTACAACCAGCTTATACGCTGGGTGGTCAACAAGGAAAACCACGCTGAAAAACTGACCGAAATTATCACAGGTTATTTTATGAGCCAGCGGGTGAAGGTTCCTGCTGAGGGTGACTCGAAAGCTCAAGAAAAATATGTCGAACAACTCACTTTATTGCATAAGATGATAGTTGAAGCTATGAAGGCTACCCAGACAACAGACCTGGAACATGTAAAGAGCTTGAGAAAGCTGTTGAAGGAGTTTGAAAAAGCCTATCACGGTCATACGCATTAGCTTAATGGTTTTATTTTCTGGTGTCGGGCAATGTTAAATCCCGGCACCAGTTTCAAATTCGCTTTCCCCATGCGGTATTACTCGAAATTACTCTTAAAATAACATCCGAAAATTGAAACATGATTTACGACAATATCGTATTTAAGAAACAATGATAGTATTCAGCGCGAGGACCGAGTATGTGAGATGATAGTTTGTAGGCAGGGTTCTGAGAAAATAGGAACTCGATAGCTGACAGATCTATCGAGCCCCACCCTATTACTGCGTACCTCCACTCGGGACCCTCCTACTACTTAATATAAACCATTCGAACAGTTTTATTCAATAAAATCTTCATTAATAACAAATAAATTCACATTGTCCCTTCATAATTCAATGTTTTATTGTTTAGGGGATTGGTTTTGCTTATATTCGATTCAGCATAAGTTGATTAAAAAGCGGAGATTAGAATATGATAGACCCAAGAAACGAAGTATTAGCCAGGCAGTTACTCGATTATTCAGTGGAACTCAAATCCGGCGAGGTGCTCTACCTCGAAATTAAAGGTAAGGAAACTCTCGAGTTAGGCAAGCAGATAATAAGAATCGCTACCGAAAAGGGCGCGACACCATTCTGGTATTACAATGATGAATCGCTGGGAAGGCAGTGGGTTGCGAACGCGGGGGATGACCAGTTTAAAAAGCAGGCGGAACTGCATATGGAGCTAATGACCCGCGCCGACGCGTATATAGGCCTGCGGGGTTCGGATAATCCTTTCGACCTCGCCGATATCGACAGCAAACAGATAGACAAAAACAACCGGCTTTTTTACAAACCGGTGCATCTGGAGGAAAGGGTAAAGCGCACCCGGTGGGTGGTACTCCGTTTTCCGAATAACGCCATGGCCCAGCTTGCGGAAACATCGCAGGAGAAGTTCGAGAAATTCTACTACGATGTCTGTTGCCTGGACTACGCTAAAATGTCCAAAGCCCAGGATAAGCTGTTTGACCTTATGATGGCTACCGACAAAGTGCGGATAAAAGGTCCCGGCACCGATTTAACATTTTCCATAAAAGGGATAGACTGTGAGAAATGCGACGGCAAACGCAATATTCCCGATGGGGAAGTCTACACCGCGCCGGTCCGCAATTCCATAAACGGGACCATTACCTATAACACTCCTTCCCTTCACGACGGCGTTGTTTTTAACAATATTTCATTCACTTTCGAGAATGGAAAAATCGTTAAAGCCACCAGTGACGCCTTCGAGGATAAGCTGAATAAAACATTGGATACTGATGAAGGAGCACGCTACATAGGCGAATTCGCTATCGGCGTAAATCCATTTATACTGCATCCGATGAAAGATACATTGTTCGATGAAAAAATAGCCGGCTCGATCCATTTAACGCCGGGGCAGTGTTACGACGAAGCGCCTAACGGCAATGATTCGGCTATCCACTGGGATTTAGTATTAATTCAACGGAAAGATTACGGCGGCGGTGAGATATATTTCGATGATAAATTAATCCGTAAAGACGGCGTTTTCACCGATGAAGAACTTGAACATGGATTTTCCGTTGAGAATCTCAAGCGGGAAATATAATAGTAATTGTAAGCAGAGTTATTTTCCGGTTGCGATAATTTAAAAAAATATTATATTATTGCATAGATGATGATTCCGTATCAGGGAATTTGTTCTATTTACAGCCGATAGTCCCGGATCATGGGGCAATACAACGCTGTATTGACTTGCCAGATTGTTTGACATCATAGCTTATCCCACCAGACCAGCCTACCTGTAACAGCGGTGATGGTTGCCCTTCTTTATTTGAATCCGTCCGGGATTAACGGAGAGGTTGCCGTAAAGGCAGTTAATTAATCGCCCGTAGTCTGAAAATTTTATCCAACACAGAAGGGCGAAAGACATCTACATATTAATTCAGGGGTTGCTATGACAGCATGGTTTTATTTGATGTTTTTCATCACCGGAGCAACCGGGCTAATCTATGAAACAACATTCGCTCGGCAATTGCAGTTAACATTCGGCAGTACTATCGCGGCGGTATCGGTAGTGGTGGCCGTATTCTTCGGCGGGATGGCCCTTGGCGCTTATTCGCTGGGCAGGCTGGCCGACAAACATCATCCATTTAAGGTTTACGGTTTTTTAGAAATAATGTCGGGTGCGGCGGCGGTAACAGCGGTTATCATAGTGCCGTATATACGCGATATCTATGCCCTGATTTACCCGGTATTACCGGATAGTATGGCTTTCAAATCGGCGATAAGGGCAATCCTGGCGATTATAGTTTTATTGCCATTGACCGTGCTGATCGGGGCGACACTTCCGGCATTAAGTAAAGGTGTAACCCGCCAATTCAATAAGCGTTTTTCTAATATTGGGGGATTATACGGTTTGAATACATTTGGCGCCGCCCTGGGATGTTTGCTATGCGGTTTTATCCTGCTGGAATATCTCGGTTACAGGGTGTCGGTTATAGGCGCTTCGGCGATAAACCTGGCAATCGGGATTATCGCATTGAATCTCGCGCCGAAATTAAACACCGAATCACCAGTTCAAGCCAGATCCGGTAAAGAGGCGGGCGCCAAGGAGAAATTAAAGCCACGACAAGTATTAATACTGATTATAGCCGGTTTTTCCGGTTTAACCGCGCTGGGTTATGAAATAGTCTGGTTTAGGACATTAAATCTTTCCGTGGTTGTTGATTCTTACGCGTTCGCCCTGATGCTGGGGATTTATTTGATCGGAATCGCTATTGGCAGTTTAATCGCTTCGGGTTCATTCAGGAAAAGAGAGGGGTCGCTATTCGAGCTGGGAATAACCCAGTTTGGAATATTGATACTCGCTGTTGGAGGATTTATCGCTTTAAACCACCTGGATCTATTCGGTATGCGGCCGGATCCATCGAGAGCCGATTACTGGTGGCGCAACCTGTTGACAATCGGTTTAAAGGCAACCGTATTGATATTACCTTCGACGATTATAATGGGTTACGCGTTCCCCATCCTGGTATCTTTATATACGCATAGCAAAAAAGGGATGGCCGGACAGGTAGGACGGGTTTTGGCGTTTAATACCCTCGGAGGAATTATAGGAAGTATTATCAGCGGATTCATACTTATACCCGCGTTAGGTATCCAGAATTCATTATTATCGTTTGCGGTGTTATCCGGCATTTTGGGTATGACCGCGTTTTACTTCAGCATCAAACCTAATAAGGCGCGCATCTCCTTCGCCGGGTTTTCCGGATTAATCGTTATCGCTACTCTCGTTTTCTTCCCGGTAAAACAAAACCTTGGTTACGAGCAGATACCGGGGCATGAGAATTCCGAACTGCTGTTTTACAAGGAAGCGGCCGACCAGACGGTGATGGTAACCCGCGACCGGGCCGGCTCGGGAGTAATGCGCTTGATAATTGACCAGCAACAGGCAACATCGACCAGTCTCACCGGCCAGCGAAAAAACCAGATATTAGGGCATCTGCCGGTATGGGCATGTCCCGGAGCCGAGACCGCGCTTGTGATCTGTTTCGGAAGCGGGGGTACATTCGGCTCGTTAGGATTATACGACTTAACCAAAGTCGATTGTGTGGAAATATGTCCGTCTGTGCTGGAAGCGGCGCACCTTTTCAGTAAATGGAATGGAGATGTTCTCACCAAACCGAATGTCGAAGTTATAATCGACGACGGCCGGAGTTATCTGCTTACAACGGACCGCAAATATGATATAATCACCCTTGAACCTATGCATCCGGGTTTACGCGGAGTTTCCTCCCTGTACAGCGTGGAGTTCTACGAAGAAGGGAAAAAATGCCTTAATCCGCGGGGGGTGTTGTGCCAATGGATACCGTTGTACAGCATGACCGGCGGGGACGCGCGGGCTTTGATGAAATCGGCGCTCGAAGTTTTCCCGCAGAGCAGTCTCTGGCTTATTGGCAATGAAGGTATCATGCTCTGCGCCAGAGATTCGATTGCTATCGACTGGCAGAGGATGAACCGCATGTTCAACAGGGGCAATATTCAGGACGCCCTCGAACGGGTACGCCTTGATAATTTGAACTCCATAATCTCCGGTTATCTTCTCGGTCCGGACAGCCTGAGAGCATATCTCGAGGACACGGATGGGATGAATGACAACCGCCCCTTCTGCGAATATTCAATCGCCAGGCATCAGCACATTCATCCCTGGGATGAGATACTGAAAATTTCCGAGGCAAGAGAACTGCCCGGCAATATATTCGCAAACGTCGGGGATAATTCATTAGACAGCCTTTACTCTCTGTGGGAGGGAAGCAAGGAATCCTGGATAGCCCGCGACCATGGATTCGCGGCATACGAGCAGGGTGATCTGCCTTCCGCGCGAAAATATTTAGAAAGGGTGCTGAAAGAAGAACCGAATGACCGTTACGCCCTCCAGTATTTAAAACAAATATACTGGAGATACGGCAGGGAGTTCAGCCGGATAGGCGAGGCGGAAAAAGCTATAGAAGTTTATCGGGCGGCTCTAAATCTTGAGCCAGACGACCCCGATTCACATTTTTACCTTGCAATCGCGCAATCGAACTCGGGCGACATTGACGGAGCCCTCGAACACGCGCGTTCGGCGTTACAGTATGACCCCGGGCATAATCTTGCCCGGAGCCTGGTGGCAAGCATAGAAAGCGGTCCGGGCCATTCGACCCGGTAAACAAACGATGATTAAATCCCGCTGAAATAAACATCCTTGAAAAGCATGGTCGGGCTTTTCATTGAGGAGTATTCATACGGGTCATTGCCCATCTCCGTCAGGCTCATCATCAATTCTGACAGGTTTCCGGAGATATTCATCTCGTTTACCGGTTTGATGATTTTGCCGTCTTCCACGTAACTTCCGATAATCCCGTAGGAAAAATCCCCGGTAGTGGAATTTGAGTTGCCACCGATAAATCCGGTAACCAAAATGCCTTTGCCGGTTCCGCGTATAATATCATCCATGGATTTATCTCCATAGCCGAAAACCATATTGGAACGGGAACCGGATGTCGGCTCCATGCCAAGCTTGCGGCCATAATACCAATCCACATAATAATCCTTGAGGATTCCTTTATCAATCATCACCCGCTTTTTGGCGGCGATACAATCGCTGTCGTATAGCCGTGACCCGAGTCCCTGCTTAATAAGAGGATCATCGACAATAGTCAGCTTTTCCGAGCCGACGCGCTCGCCTTTTTTTCCTTCGAGGAATGATTGTTTCTGCTGAATGGAACTCGCCTGTAAAGGACCGTAAAGGGCATAAATCAACCTGCCGGCGTTGCGGTTTTCGAGGATCATATCGTACCGTCCCGACTCAATCTTTGTTTGACCGAGCTTACTTCTCGCCCTGCGTATTGCTTCTTCGGCAAAGTATTCCACCTCCGGGAGGTCCTTGAAATGCCTTACGGTGGCGTAAGACCAATCCTGAGGCCTGCCGCCGTCATCATCCTGAATGGTAACCTCTACCCCGGCGTAAAAAACCGTGCCCTCGTTTACACCTTCGAAACCATTGCTCCGGACCCTGATAGTCTCGAAGTGGTTGTCGCCATAACCGGCAGTGCAGGAAATTATCCTCTTATCTTTCTTATGAGTGGTTTCCTCGATCTTTTTAGCTATATCCACTCTCCTGTCGGAGTCGATTCTGCTGTATGATTTATCATTAATATCCAGATCGATATTTTCATCATAGTCGTAGTATTTCGGGTCAGGGAGCGTGCGATATTCATCCTTGCTGAGATATTTAGTCATTGCCACCGCCTCTTCAATGAATTTCTGAAGATTATCCTTTCGGAGGTCATTAGTGGAGTGGCTGGAGTATTTACTGTTGGCATAAATAGCCAGTCCAAGCGAGTTGCTTGTAGACTCGGAAAGTTCCTCCAGCTCGCCGTCGCGATGGCTTACGGAAATATCGCGTTCATAGGAAAAAGTAACGGAGGCGTCATCAGCTCCTTTTTTTCGGGCCGTATCCACCACCCAGTGCACCAGTTTCAATCTGTCTTTTTTATCCATAATTTAACCCTCTTTATTTTCCGGTATTAGCTTAAGAAATCCCGCCAACTGTTATCGACGATACCTTTATAGTGGGAAGGCCTAATGAAACCGGCGCCCATTGACCATTCTTGCCGCAGGTACCGCCGCTTTCCGCGAGTTTCAAATCATCGGCAACCATCTCAACCCTGGTCAAAACCTCAGGTCCATTGCCAATGATATTGATATCCTTCACCGGTTTGGTAAGTTTACCGTTTTCGATGAGATATCCCGATTTGACATAGAATGTAAAATCTCCGGCGCCGATATGAACTTCGCCGTTGGAGAATGCTTCCGCGTAAAGGCCGTTCTTAACGCTTTCGATTATTTCATCGCGTTTGTGCGGTCCGGGGAGCATGTATGTATTTCTCATTCGGGGCATGGGCATATGCCGGAATGATTGCCGGCGGCCATTGCCGGTGGGATTGACCTTGTAATAATTCGCGCTAATCCGGTCATGAAGGTAGCTTCTGAGCACACCGTCCCGTACGAGGAATGTTTTCTCGGTATCATTAGCTTCATCATCGACATTAATAGAGCCGCGCTCATTAAGATTCGTGCCATCATCCACGATGGAAACAAAATCTTCGGCGACTTTCTTATTCATCTTATCAGCATAGATAGAGATTCCTTTGCGGTTGAAATCGGCTTCCATCCCGTGTCCGATAGCCTCGTGGAGCAAAATCCCTGAGCGTCCGGCTTCGAGAACGACCGGCATCTCCCCTCCTTCAGGCTTTACCGCTTTAAAGAGGTTAACCGTCCGGCGAACTGCCTCATCTGCGAGGTAATTCAAATTTTCCGGGGTAAAATATTCCATTCCCTGCCGGGCGGATAAGGTAAATCCATTTTGTTCACGCTTTCCATTTTCTTCGGCGGTACAACTGCAATAGATTGAAGCCATAGGACGGTAATCATGGACGATTTTGCCGTCGGAAGTCGCGATGAGTATATAATCGCTGGAGTTGCTAAACCAAATCTGGGATTTAATAACCCGGTTATCTTTGTCAAACATCCTATCGTTGATCTTTTGCAGATATGGTATCTTGCGGTCAATGCCTACATCTTCCCATATAGTTTTGATAGGATAGTAATTCGGGGTTTTATGATAGGTCAGTTCAACCGGGGCTATATTTTTAGCTTCATTGGCGATATTTGCCGCTGTTTTAGCGGCGAGTTCCATAGCTTTGGGAGTTATTTCCTCGGTGAACGAATATCCGGTTTGCTCGCCCTTGACGACTCTTATGCCTACCCCGTAATCTATAGTAGTATAGGCTTGATTGACCGTTTTATCTTCAAGACCGATCCAATTGCCAATACGATGCTGAAAGTACAGGTCGCAATAATCGCCGCCTTTATCCAGCGCGATACTCATTATCTTCCTGATGGTAGATTCATCCACCTCGAAATGGCGGTAATAATCTTTTAACATTCCATTGCCTCCGGGTGCCGCGAATGCTTTTGATGGGTCTAACTTGAACACGAGCGGTACCGCCGCCAGGGCAAGACCGCTTAAGCCCGTCTTTATAAACTTTCTTCGGTCGATTTGATACATAATTTTTTACCTCTATCTAATTTACTACCACGTCCGGAATTATATTGTCATAACGCCTGCTAATGTCATAACAATAATACGGTAATATAGACTGTCAGGTTGCATTTTTCAACGGCAAATAATAACATTTAGTAATTAATCGAAAATATGGAATATAAAATGCGGGAATTTAAGAGCAAACTAATTCGAATAAGCAAAAACGCCGGACAAAATGTCCGGCGCTTTCGGTCAACTTTGTTAAATAAAAGATGATGTTTCTATTTTAAAAGGAGCATCTTCCGGGATATGGTTTTATCTTCAGTTTTCAACCTGTAGAAATAAATGCCGCTGGGCTGAGTATCAGCATGCCAGTTGATCGAATACCTTCCTGCCTGGTGTTTCCTGTCAACCAGAGTTTGTACTCTCTGCCCCAACAAGTTGAAAATTTCAATTTTAACATTAGCCGCATCCGGTAAATCATACTTGATTGTAGTCGTTGGATTAAACGGATTAGGATAGTTTTGATGCAAGGCATAATTAACCGGAAGCGGCAAGTCCTCCTCTCCGGGAGCATTTGTCTGGGTGGTTACATGCATCGTTACCGCGATCGATAGCGGATCCTCCTGATGATAGATATCCCAACCGGTTATATCGATGGTTCCTGTATAGTCGCCTTCATCGAGAGTAGCGGCATCGAAACCGACCGATATCGTATCAGTTAAATCGGGTTGGACAATACCATTTTCAGGATTCGCCGTCAACCAGTGTTTATAGAAACTGATTGCCAGGCTGTCATGGGCATATATCTGATCGTTGGCGACCTGCAGGCCTATCAAACCATCCTCGTCTTCAATACCTATGGAGTTTTCATCCATACGACCCGGTCCGAGGCTCAAGTACTGGAAATATATTTTGGCAGGGGCGACCAGAATAACCTGGAAGGTGAATGTACCTTCCTGCCTCCAATCGGGAACATCGATATAGGACGCAATGGCGGTATCGCTATTATTGGTATAGAAATACACCGCACCGCCATTTTCGAGATTCATATCGTCGTAGAAAACAGCCAGCATATTGTTGGGCGGCTCCGGATGGGGAATCGGCATGTTACCAAATTCAACGCATGTGCTGTCGGTGAAAGACGCCCATCCGTTGGTACATAGGTTAATTCCGTTGAATGTATTTCCATA
>WJIJ01000137.1 GCA_014730345.1 Candidatus Zixiibacteriota bacterium
AAGAAACATGTTCTTGAATCCGCCGAGGCGGGCTCATTTGCTACGCTTCGCTCCGCAACTGAACATGACACCCTTGACGAACGTGACGCCTCTTTCGGTGCCCGGCAGGTCTCCCGACCTGCCGGGAAAATCTTACTTCAACAACACCATCCTCCGGCTGTGTTTTACATCTCCCGTTTTCAACACGCTGAAATATATCCCCGATGAAAACCTATCAGCATTCCACCTTACCGAATGTTTCCCCGGCAAAATCTCGTCATCAACCAGTGTCGCTACCTTTTGCCCCAGTAAATTGTATATCTCTAATTGGACTTTTCCCTTTTCTTCAATCGTGTACTCGATAATCGTCGCGGAGTTGAACGGATTGGGATGGTTGGTCAGGGTTATTGCTGCCGGCAGGTTTGAGTTATCCTCCGCAATTGCCGTACGCGGCGGTTCCCGGAACTCGTAGTTGGATGTATTCCAGCGGTCATGTCCAGCTTGTCCCCATTCAATTGTTGAACTATCGTATGGAATCCCTAATTCGTACATGTAAATCCATGCATGCGATCCCAAATGAGGATATTGTGAACGATGAGGGCCGGTAGATACAAGGGCAATATTGGCGGTGCCATTACCATCGAAATCAAATATAATTGGCGCCGCGAGACCGCCATTTCCTCTCACCTCTATAGGCCAACCTTCTAATACTTCGCCATTGCGATTATAAGCCCAATAGCGCGAATAGCCCGAATCATTTTGATTATACCCATTGACACTTGATATCAAAATATCCGGGAAATCATCCCCATCCAGATCTGCAATTATCGGATCGTGCCAGTTATTGCTTTCAATTTCGATTGGGAAACCCGGAAATATAGAACCATCCGGCTCAAAGATCCACATCTTGCCCGGATATTCAGGTCCAGACCAATCTGTACCCGTTACTACTATTTCCAAAGTTCCATCGCGATTCAAATCCCCGACAACTGGAGCGCACCACGGCATTCCATCGCTCCAATAAAAAGGCCACCCCTCAACCATAGAACCATCATGGTTATAAATTTCCAACCAGCCCGTTTCCAATGGGCCATTGAACCGATAAGTAGTTATTATTACCTCTAAATATCCGTCATTATCGATATCCGCCAAAACTGGAGCACCATAAGGGTAAACCAGATACTGACCTTCCCGGAATCGTATGGGCCAGCCGGAAAGAGTATTTCCGTATCTATCGAATGCAAATATACAATGACCCGCTCCGACAATTAAATCATTATAATTATCTCTATCAAGATCACCGACTGCGAAGTGAAACTCAATGAATGTATCGGGGGTAATACTGCCTTGAAAGTCATAATACCGTTCCCCATCCATTGAATAAATGTAAAATGTTGTATCCAAATGTGAAGCGTAAACCATCTCGGGAACAGTATCTTCATTCAAATCTATTAGTACCGGAGTACATCGATAATCGAACGCACTGAGATTGGGAATAACTACTGGAAATCCGGGACTCTCGTTTCCCCATATATCCATGGCATGAATTGCCCTGTGATAATTCGAATGCTCCCAGCGTTCGACAGTAAAGATTAATTCTTCCGGACCGTCCTGGTCGACATCATAAACAAGTGGTTTGCCGTGGCATACATGTCCGGGAAAATTCCGCGGCCAATCGGGAGATATATTAGCTTCATAATCAAGCATGAAAAGAACCGAATCGTAGAGCCCTACTGGAAGATAGGTCTGATTATTATCAGAGGAGTTTATATATGTTAATCCCACATAAGGACCCAAAAAGAAATTATCATCTTCTGGCGTAAAATAGTCATGGGGCCAGTTCGGCATTAAAACCGGTTCGGCGAGACAAACCTCGATATTAATTATTAGTAAGATAAAAATTAACAACGATTGTTTCATATTTCACATATTGGAAGGGCGCCGGATTACGGCGTCCCTTCATTAACTATTCTTCACCACTATCAAGTTGACCACATGCGCACATATCAAGGTCATGCTGAGTCAGTTGGTTCGCATATAGGTACACCCTCACCCACCTGTAATGGTCCATATCATCCTCATATATTAAGAGCCGATAGTAACCCTCTGGTCCAGAATATTGAGGCATTACCGAATATCTATGGGGAATCGCCCCACTGAAGCCACCATTACAATATGTATATTGGAAGTCGTCCGTATAAAGCCAAACATGGTCATAGCGACTGTATTCACATACGTTGTATGAACCATAACCCCAAACTCTTACCCAGGCTTCGGCACTAACTGCTGATGATATGATAATGAATGAGAGAAAGATTAGTACAAAAATGCTCCGTCTCATAAAAAATTCCTTTTATTAAATATTACCTGACCAACTATATTAAACTAAGTTGGGTATCGGCGGTCCCCGCGCGGAGGGTGCTGTTAAGCTCCCCCCCCCTCAACGATTTATAAATAACGCTCCGCATACGGCACATTACGATATCCTTTACAATGTTCTGCCGGGTCTGCTTATCCGCGGCAGATGGGGACATCTGCCGCGCACCCAATCCTTTACAATGTGTTGCCAGGTCCCTGCACTCGGCAGCCGGGGACATCTGCCGCGCACCCGCATTCGGTGCCCGGCAGGTCTCCCGACCTGCCGGGAAAATCTTACTTCAACAACACCATCCGCCGGCTGTGTTTTACATCTCCCGTTTTCAACACGCTGAAATATATCCCTGATGAAAACTTATCAGCATTCCAGCGCACCGAATGTTTCCCCGGCAAAATCTCATCATCAACCAATGTCGATACCCTTTGCCCCAGCAGGTTGAATATCTCCAACAGAACTTCACCCTTTTCTTCAACCGCGTATTCGATAACCGTCGCGGAGTTGAACGGATT
>WJIJ01000138.1 GCA_014730345.1 Candidatus Zixiibacteriota bacterium
CCCCCCCTTTCATCAAACAAAACACGATATAAACCATTCAATAAAAAAGCCGCCTTCTCAGACGGCTTTAAAAAACAGCGGTTTATCCCGCTACTTCAATAATGTCATTCTCTTAGTAAATACATTTTCTCCGGCGGTTAATCGATAGAAATACAGACCGCTTGAGTAAGTAGCGGCATCCCAGGAAACAGTATGTTGCCCGGCTTGCGTAATACCATCGATTAAAGTTTCCACCTTCTGTCCCATAAGATTATACACCTCGAGGCGCACATCGCCATCATCGGACAGATCAAAAGTAATACTGGTCCGGGCATTGAATGGATTAGGATAATTTTGATTTAAAACCGTTACCTTCGGCAAATTTACTCCCGTATCCTTTCTTTCACCCCATTCGGCGACAGTCCAGATACCGGAACCATCGTCGCGTCCATAAGGATGTAAAAAGATAAACTCACCGCAATCGCCGGTTGAGTAATCATTGGGAGCGCTGCCGAGTTCAGTACCGAGAGCCACAAGATTCGGCCTGCCGCTTTGATTTCCGAAAGTAAGATAGTAATAACCCGTAAAAGTCTCGCCGGGTCCCAGATCGGTTGTCATGAGCCTGGTAAGATTGAAATCAAGTACTGTCCCGGTCGCGCAATCTCCGAGGGTGGGGAAAATTTCCATGTAAACGGAATCGTAGACTTCAGTACTTATATTGGTAACGGCAATACTGAAATCAAGGGGACCGCCATCGGAATGAACATACGGCGAGAGAATGGTAAGGTCGCAGGTAATCAGGTCGTTTGAAGTAAAGTAGAGAGCGGCCGCGCATTCTCCCCCGATTTCGGGATAATGATTGCCGGAGCTGTAAACCCAGCCGCCGCTGGTGTCTTGTGTTTGCGCTAACCACAAGCCCATATAATTAATTTGCGACTGGTAGCTCTCCTGGTCATAAGCGCCTAAAGAAGTCCCCGCGTATCCGGTTGACTGCCAATCTTCGTCTCCTTCGTGAGCACCGTAACAATAGCTGATAGCTCCAGATGGATATTGACTATCCAACAACAACGTTATCAATTCCGGAATTTCGGATGTATGGCTATTGGATGCCGAAAAGCCGTCTATCAATCCGGTAATACCGAGATTGTACCAATAGAAGTTGTAATCCGAATATGTAGAATCCCATCCGGCATCGTCTATGATATCAAAATACCCGGGATTATCATTAAACGAATCCTGCCAGAGAACTTCCGCGATATCATCCGCGTCGATATCGTACGTACCCCCGAAACGCTCGTAAAGCATCTGGGCGGCCACAGCGTAAATCCCGATATCCCACGCGATTATCCCATTCTCGTAGCCCTGACCGGCCCGGACATCTCGAATATACTCAGCCAGTGCAGTTGCGCTTCCGCCATAGGCCGCAATTCGCCCGTCATACTTTGCCTTGGCCGCGTCCTCATAAACCGTGGTCGGATGCACTTCACTGCTGTAAAGGTCGTTGAAAAGCATGAGGAATTTCATATCGGTTCCCGTCCTGATAACATCGGGACCGGCATTCACCGACCAATTGGCGGCATCCAGTAATGTAGTAAACAAGGTATGATCATGGGTTTCCAGGTACGCGTAATAAACGCCGAGCGCGGTTACACCGTATAGATTTGTCGAACTCGGGGAAGTTGAATGATGAAACGGATCCGGGGGAGACGTTACTCTCCAGTCCCAACCACCATCATCGGGATCATCAGGATTCTCATCAACACCATCGAAACCGTTGCCGGCATTATCCTCGGTTATGTCCGCCTGCATGGCTTTTAAATAATCGGCGGCGGCGGCCAAAGCCGCGTCATAATCAACTAAATCGTCAAGGTCCGAAGGGGGAGTGATCTTTTCTGTGGGCAGCATAGGATTTAACAAGCCCGCCTTTACATTCTCCTCCTTAAAACTCTGGGCCGGCGAATCCGCCCAGCACATCGATGTACAAAATACCAATGTTATGATTACTGCTAAAATCATCTGCTTATACATTGTTGCTCCTAAGAATAACATGATTATTGTTCCAACTAAAAAATCGATTTATAAAGTTTTTGGTTCTGCCTCCCTTTTTTTTGATGGTTGAAAATTTACGCGAAGAACGCTAAATGACATTAAATTGCCCCTCTTTAAAAATCTCCACAGGCAGTTACTCTTGAACACTGACCATTACACAATCGTCCTGATGAGAATGCCCTCCCTGAAAAGTATTTGGGGTTCGTAATCTATTTGTTGCAATATACAAACTTGGCAGGTCCAATGTCAAGGAAAATTTTTCCCACGATTATTCAGTATTATTTAAGCGATCATATCCAGGGAGACCTACTCACGAAGTCAGGACACGGGTAGGGGGGTTGGGCTTGCCCGCCTTTAGCTGATTACCTCCCGCAAGGGTACCCGTGTTGGCAGGTCGGCGGGCTTGCCCCCGACATGGCCGCCGCAGGCGGCCAAAAGATGTTCATTCCAGGGATACGATAGAACTGTTAGGGTATTCATCCCATCTTTTTACTATACGCTTTCGAACCGGATTTTCAACGATGTAGTTTATCTTCTCATTTAAATCTTCATCAGTTCTGATAAAATGATCGTAAAATCGAGATTGGTAAACCGGTGGTTTATATCCAAGTTCTTTCCCTTTTTTAAGGTCAGGCTTTTGAAAATCGCCACAAAGTTTAAAATAGAGTAACTTCCCCGAACCGAAATGATAAAATGAACGTGGTCAGGCATGAAACAATAACAATACAGTTTAAATTCGAATCGTTTGCACAGGTTATTTAAATTATTAATCGACGTAACAGTAAAATCGTGATCGGTGAACAAAGGAGTCGTTTTAGCAGTACAAATTGTTATCATGCATGGTTGATTTGGTTGAGAATATATTACAGAGGGTAATCGAATATTTTTCATTTTTGCAGTTGTTATTATGCGGGGGGTAAACCCGCCCGCCTACCCTCGTGGGAGGTAAACCCTTGGCTATGGGTGCAGATGCCCGTCCCCCTCTACGAAAAGATCCTGATTATACTCCCGCCCCAGTCGTCTATTAAAAATAGTACCCGGCCTATCAACAGAGATATACGCGCCATTACCGTATAACCGAAATGGGCCCCGAAGGATATCATTATGAACCATATCCCCAGCTTGGCCACCGCGCCCAATGCCCCCTTGTGCTCCTTGGAGAAATAGAAATACACCAGCGTCGATATCACTCCCGCTGAAACGACCAACGCCATCAAAAATCCACCGAATCCTTGCTCGAAATTCAACGCCAGCATCGTCGAACGCATCTGCGGCAGTACCTTGCCATGCAACTCCGCCAGCAAAAATATCCCCGCCGTGTTGCCCATAACAAACGCCAATGATATCCGGCTTATCCATCCGAAACGCTTGGAGAAACGCGAAAACATGAGCACCCCCAACAATCCGGGTACGAACAGCCACCATTTGCCCCCGGAAAACATTGGGTCGACCATCTGCTGAAGTATAACCGCGTGCCATATCAACCCGACATAGTAGCCCGCCGATAGCCCGGCGAAGATATGTTCGGCAAGGCGGTAGAAGGGATTATCCTTATATAAAAATGAAAACAGGGACAGGGTGAAAAAGGCGATAATCCATATCTGCAGGTGTTCAACAAAGGTCATGCGCTACCCCCCAAGAGGTTGCGATAAAACATGAGACGCCGCGTTTTAACGTGGGGAGATTCACTGTCTAAAATAACAATAGGTCCTTTTACGCTCTGGAGGTTAAACCCATCATGAAAACCACCTAACCTCCGCGGTATGTGTGGCATGCTCAGTTGCGCAACGAAGTGGAGCAAATGAGCACGTTTCTTACAATTAACATGCTTATCTTGCCCCGATAAATCGGGGCAAACTAAGCATGCCACCCGTTGTGGCGCGAGGAGTTCCCTCCCGGTTACGGAGGAGGTTCGACACCACGCTCCT
The DNA here is from genome assembly GCA_014730345.1 of Candidatus Zixiibacteriota bacterium. Lineage (GTDB taxonomy): Bacteria > Zixibacteria > MSB-5A5 > UM-FILTER-46-8 > UM-FILTER-46-8 > WJIJ01. The sequence goes on from WJIJ01000138.1 coordinate 3,957, forward strand.
GCGGAGTAAATCTGCAGGTGTTCAACAAAGGTCATACGCCTATCCTCC
>WJIJ01000018.1 GCA_014730345.1 Candidatus Zixiibacteriota bacterium
GCGCAACGTGGCCCGCTGGGCGTCCATCCGGTCGGTAATTCCATCCAAATCAACCTGGTCCTCTAAAAATACAAGCGTTGAAATAACCTGGTCTGTTTCCGCCCCCTGCATAATCTTGTTTAAACCGGAATCAATCTCTCCTGAAAATGATGTACCGGTCAGCAACAACATCATGGTGATTATCAAGGCACATTTCTTCATGAAAATCTCCTTAAGAAAATTTGTGATTGTATATGGATTGCATGAGTTCATGGCTGAAGAAAAAAATAGACCGTTGCTTTATCTGCGAATGGATAAGCAATACGGCCTTTGCATAATTAAGATAAAAAATAAACTTCGAATTGTCAATGACAATATTAATACTATTTTTTAAAGAACTATTTTAAATACTGCTATTTAAAACTTTATTTTGCCACTATCGGGCAATATTGAAACTTACCGTGGCGTCTATCCTGTCGATGGCTACCATTTGAATGGGGCAAACCACCATCTCGCACGACCCCAAATCAGAAAGGGGACCAACATCAACAACAATCTTCCCGGGCTTGAACCGCACGCTTTCGATCGATTCGGTCATATTCGTGCAACCGCCGTAACCGCAACCCCAATAAACCGCTATAATAAATTTATCATCAAAATTTACCGGCGGTTCAATAACCATATCGCCATAATAATTCTTCGAAATGAAATAATCCCATTCATCCAGATTGCGGATTACCGTTGTACCCTCGTCATCAGGGGTTATATAACGGGCTATATCCAGGTTTTCGAATTCGACATCGTTCCACTTTCCCGGATTACTGTTGCAGGCACTAAAGCTTAGTACGAGGATAATTAATGTGATAAAGTAAAAGCGGTTTAACATGGCGCGAGTGATTTTCGGGATAGAATACCAAATATGTAGAATAATTTCTAACCGCAATATAACTATAAGGGGCAATTTAGTCAATTATTTTATTGTTAAAATTGGATAAGGAAAAGCATAGATACAGGAGATAATCAGTATGTAAATATACGATTATCCATGCTCCCCATCGAAGTCAAACAGGCGCCATATTTCATCGTATGATGTTAAATCGCCGACAATACGCCTTGTCGGAGGCGGGTACTCCTTCACCAGAGAAGGAACAGCGACAATTTTATTCGCCTCCGTCTTTTCCGGTTCGGTTTCCACATCAACAACTTCAAATAGCAGTTTGCCTTCCACTCGTAAATTCAAAGCATAAATTAAATTGGAAACAACCTTTTCGGACGGAGTAGAACTCTTGGAAAAATATAAAGTTAGCTTAACCTGCCCCTTTTGTCCCATAGCTTTGACCTGCCCCCTTTGATGAAATTAATAACTGTTACTGCGCGTTTATTTGCCCATTTTTGAAGCAACAAATTTACACGTCAAGGCTATTACAAACTTCGACACTGTTATCCAAGTCGGAATTATTGGGGCAAATTTATAGAATTTCCCTCGAAATGTTCAAAGTATTATTTTAACTAAACGTTTTTCCAGTATTTTTGGTGCATTTTATACGTTTTTAATACGAATTAAATTCTACTCGAATAACGAAAGAACCGATAAATATATTTGTTTTAACTGGATTATCTAAGAATTGCGCGCTTTGGAAACGCCCCCAAGCTTGACCATTGAAGTGAGTTTTACCGCGATAGAATTCAAGGGCAGTGAGAGATCGGATAACCCCGCCGCCGCTACCTCGCCAGGCATACCGTAGACCACACAGCTTTCCCGGTTCTGGGTAACGCAGAAACAACGACCGTCTTTTTTCATAGCCCTTACTCCTTCGGCGCCGTCCTTGCCCATCCCTGTTAAAACAACCGCCAAAACATTCCCTATGACCGAGCTGGCGATCGATTTGAACATAACATCCACAGCCGGTTTGCAACCGTGTACGAAAGCGCCGTCACGAAGGTTAATAACATATCTATAACCAACTCCCTGGGAAATACGGCTTATAATCATATGCCTGCCGCCGGGCGCGAGGTAAACATACCCGCTTCTCAGCGTTTCTCCTCCCTGGGCCTCGATTACAAAAAGCCTGGAAATCGAATCGAGACTGGCCGCCAGCGAAGCGGTGAATTTTTCAGGCATATGCTGGGTGATAACAATTGGCACAGGAAAATCGGCGGGTAGCAAGGGGATCACTTTTTTTAAAGCTTCCGGCCCCCCGAGAGAGCTTCCTATAGCCACAAGTTCATATTTGGAATGCGCCGGCGGCCGGAAATTCGGACTCGCCTTCGGTTCCGGTTTAGGGGGCGCTTTCTTTATGGGAACTGTTTTTATATGGCTTGCCGACCGGTTTACGCGATAAAGGTCTATTACCGGTTTTAAATACTTGGTGTAGTAGAGAACATTGTGCTGAAGAGTGGTATCCGACGGTTTCCAAATAAAATACAACGCACCTAACTCAAGGGCTAACTCAGAACTTTTTGTCGATGTATGTTTCCTTACTGAAATCAGGATTACATCAAGGCTCGGTTTAATGCGCTTGAAATCGGCAATTGCTTTTTTTACATCCCCACCCGTGGAATCGTAATCCATCATAACAATGTCGGGCAAATGCCGTTGAACCATCTTGTAAGCCGATTCTACCGACGCTGTTTGGCCGGCAACCACTACCCCCTCGATAGCATTTAAGGCATTTGCCAGTATATTGCGGGAATTTGAATCGGAATCGATTATGAAGAATTTTACCGGTGCGCGCTCTTTCATAATTAGTGCATGAAGTTAGTGATCTTGTTCCCCATCAATTTTACTTCCGAGTGAAAGGCTATAATGCCCGCCCTGAAGCCAATATTATTTAAATCGGAAAAATAAAACTCTAACTTGAGAAAAATGAAATTTTGAGCAAATCCACGTCAGATGATGCCGGCATTACTTCGCCGGTTGTCCGATACGGTAAAGGTCTATAACCGGTTTCAAATAACGGTGGTAATATTTTATGTTATGCTGAAGTTTACTTCCATCGGCCTTCTTGATAAAATACATCGCCCCCAGCTCCAACGCCTTCTGGGAACTTTCCGCAGATGTCGCCCTTGTCTCTGAAACAAGGATTATCTCAATATCCTTATTGATTCTCCTGATCTCCTGCAATGCCCTCTGAACATTCCTGGTAATCATTTCATAATTTAACAAAACAATATCCGGGTTTCGGCCTGCCATACTAACCAAACCGAGCTGGAGCGACGACGCACTGCCGATTACCTCGGCATAGTCTATCGAGTTAATCGCCTGGGTTAACTCGCTTTCGGACATCATATCCGATTCAATTATAAAAAATTTTATATCTCTTCTTTTTCGCAATGAACCTATTCCCGTTTAGTTATTGTTATAATTCCTACAGTTATTATAAACATCGGCAAATTATCCCCCTCGTTAAAATGTAATTATAAAAATGTTGAAATTTAGGGATGGGAATCCAACATCTCTGACTCAAACGCTCAAAAAAATGTATATCATTAATGCGTAATTCAGCACAAAAAAACGGGCGTCAACCTAAAATGTTGACGCCTTGATTAAAAACTTCCATAACGATCGGCGGACGGCTATCAAACTGTTAATGCCCAGAACCCTCGGCGTGGCCGCCTTCCTCACCGCCTATTTCCTCGACCGGAATGCGAATCTCGGTAACATACTCGCTGTCAGGAATTTCGGGACCGAACTTAATCATGTGTTCATACATCGGGCCCACTGGACGGTAATTATGCTGTACCACCCAGCCGTAAACATCATCGTACTGTTCGACAATCTCCTCAAACGGCCCTACCAGCCGAACCGACGCCGCGGTCATCTCCGGTATCTCTTTGACCGGATGTTCTTTATCGCCCGTGTAATCTTCGGGAACCATTACGGCCATCTCCGCGCGGCAACTCTCCGGCGGGGTCATTTCAGGATCATCATAGTATATACCGATAAACAACGGTGTTGCCGCCTGGGGTACATTCTGCATAGCCCACATAGCAAAAGCCTCCCACTCGTCGCCGCTTTCCTCGTAAGGTCCCATATATTCCTCGTAGGCAACCCTGATAGGCGGATAATGCTTTACCTGGATATCCATGCCCGGAACGCTGTAACCCTCATCGGCTTGCTGTTCCTTTTCACCGCCCCCTCCACAGGCGAAACTTAACGCGACCGCGACCATTAATGCGAAAATTAAAAATTTGTTATAACGCACATTTCCTCCTCAGTTAATGATTTCCGCTAAACTAAATTATTGGCGCGCAACAGTCAACAACTTTATTACCTATAATTATAAGTCATTATCCTACTTAAAATAAGCTATTTTGTGAAAAAAATCACAGAAAATCTCATTTTTAACTTGACAATTTTAATAATGAACACTAATTTAGTCCACGTTAAAGTCCGACAATTAAAATGAGGATTAGATGAGGTTATCGAGAAAAGGTGATTACGCTTTACGGGCGGTTATCCAGCTGGCTTTGAGCGAGGGTATTCCCAGGTCGATTACCCATGTCTCCAATGCCGGAGGAATCCCCCGTAATTTCGCCGCCAAAATCCTCAAAGAGTTGACTGACGCCGGATTATTGAAATCATATCCCGGCAAAACCGGCGGGTACACATTGAAGAAAATGCCGGAGAATATAAGTTTCCGGGAAATAATCGAGGCGGTTGAAGGGCCGATTGTGATAAACCGTTGTCTCGATGAAACCGGGGACTGTGCGCGGATGAGCATTTGCAGGATGTATAACGCATGGAAAAACACCCAGGAGAAAATGCTGGGCCTGCTGGATGATGTTAAAATCGGCGATGTTATAACGCCGGAGGCCGTGCCATTTGAAGTTGAAGATGTTTAATATTAAATAGGAGAAGTTCATGGGAGCCTTGGGACCATATAATGAAACGGTAATGGAACATTTCAGCAACCCCCGCAACATGGGTGAACTCGACGGCGCCAACGCGGTGGGGGATGTCGGCAACCCGGCATGCGGCGATATGATGCGCCTTTACCTGAAAATCGAGGACGGCAAAATTGCCGACGCCAAATTTAAAACCTTCGGCTGTGGGGCGGCTATCGCGTCATCATCGATGTTAACCGAGATTATCAAGGGTATGACCATCGAGGAAGCTAAAAAGGTTACCAACGAGCAGGTCAATGAGCAGTTAGGTGGATTACCGCCGGTTAAAATACATTGCTCGTTGATGGCCGAAGAAGCTTTGAAGGCGGCATTTGAAAACTACGAGAAGGAGGCGGCTAAGAAAGCATCGTAGAAGTTTCAATCATAATTTGCCAGCCATAATAATTTAAAACCGCCCGCATCTCCGGGCGGTTTTTTAATAGTCAAGACCACAGAGGGTCTTGACCTACTCCCCTGACGCGTATTCCGGGCGGGTGGGGACACACGCCGGGCACGGTATATTTCGCAGGGCGAATCGGGACAACAAAGAACCCCAGCCCAATTACACATACTCAATTGAATGAAAAACGGCCAGTCCCTGAGAACCGGCCGCTTCATATATCAATTGTAATCGATGTACCTACGCCCCAACGTCCGCGCTTTCGTATATCGGGCCGGCTTTTTTGACATCCCCGGTAGCCCGGTCCTCGAAGTCTTTGAAATTGGCACGGAATAAACCGACAAGCTCGGCCGCTTTGCGGTCGTAGGCTTCCTTGTCTTTCCAGGTATCCCTCGGTTTAAGGACTTCTGAGGGAATTCCCGGAGCCGATTTGGGAACCTGCACGCCAAAGACCGGATCGGTTTCCATCTCCACATCGCGAAGATTGCCTTCAAGAGCGGCATTGACCAGCGCGCGTGTATACTTAATTTCCATGCGGTGTCCTTCGCCATAAGGTCCGCCGGTCCATCCGGTATTAACCAGCCAGCAGTCAACATTGTGTTCCTTGATCTTTTTGGCAAGCAATTCGGCGTACGAAAAGGGGTGCAGAACCATAAACGGAGCCCCGAAACAAGCCGAGAATGTCGCCTGCGGTTCAGTAATCCCCGATTCGGTCCCGGCGAGTTTCGCGGTATAGCCGGATAGGAAATGATACATCGCCTGTTCGGGAGTGAGTTTGGCGATAGGAGGCATTATCCCGAAGGCATCGGCGGTAAGCATAATGATATTCTTCGGGTGGTCGCCCCAGCTTTCCTCGAGAGCGTTGGGAATATGCGAAAGCGGGTATCCGGCGCGGGTATTCTCGGTGAGAGAATCGTCATCGAGATCCAGCCTGCGGGTAACCGGGTCCATAGCCACATTTTCGAGAATCGTTCCGAACTTTCGGGTAGTATCGTAAATTTCCGGTTCTGATTCCCTGGACAGCCGGATAACCTTGGCGTAACAGCCTCCTTCGAAATTGAATATTCCCCGATCACTCCAGCCGTGCTCATCATCGCCGATAAGTTTCCTGTCGGGGACCGATGACAGCGTGGTTTTGCCGGTGCCGGACAGCCCGAAGAAGAGGGCGACATCGCCATCGGCGCCAACATTTGCCGAGCAGTGCATGGTCATAACTTCTTCCTGGGGCAGACGGTAGTTCATAACGGTGAATACAGATTTTTTAATTTCGCCGCCATAACCGGTACCGCCGATAAGCACCATCTTTTTACCCAGGTTAAGGATAATGAAAGTTTCCGAAGCGGTGCCGTCGAGTTCGGGTACGGCATTGAAATTAGGGACATGCAGGATGGTCAATTCGGGAACATGGCTGGGCAGTTCCTCCGGTTCGGCCTGGATCAGGAGGTTGCGGGCGAAGAGATTATGCCAGGCGTTTTCGGTAACCACCCTAACCGGCATACGGTAATCGGGATCATAGCCGGCGTAGCAATCCTGTATATACAGGTCCCGTCCCTGCAGGTATGCCTGCAAACGATGGAACAGGCGGTCGAAATTCTGCTGGGGGAATGGGTGGTTGACCTTTCCCCACCATACATGTTCTTTACTCGTCGGTTCTTCGACAATAAACTTGTCTTTCGCGGCTCTGCCGGTATGCTGTCCGGTGCGCACAACTACCGGGCCCATGTGGGCTATAGCGCCCTCGCGCCGGCGTACTATCTGTTCATATAAACTCGGCGTATTCAAATTCCAGTACAGGCGTCCGGGATTTGTGATGCCGTGATTTTCTAAACCATAAGTGCTTTTAAGCATCTTGTGAATCATATAAGTCCCCATAATTTGAGGTTTTTGATTGTTGACTAATTCTATTAACTTGAAAGTATATCGACTAAAGAAAGTTCCTTTTTATCCAGTTTTTTCTTTTTACGGTATGTATCCCTGAAAGAAGTATGCACAATATTACCGTTTACTTCCCCAACCATAATTCCATTAGCGTCTTCCATTAATGCTTCAACCGCGGCCACGCCCAACTTGGAACCAAGAATTCTATCCCGGGCGGTTGGCGAACCGCCCCGCTGGATATGGCCGAGGACAGTAACCCATGATTTAATGCCAAACCTCTTTTTCAACTCAGCCGCAAGCGCGTTCGCCCCGCCAAGCTGGTCGCCCTCGGCAACCACGATTATATTGGTTCCCTTGCCCTTCTCCATGCCGGTCAGGAGTACATTATAAACCGCTTCGGTGTCTCCCTTTATCTCGGGGAGGAGCACTCCCTCGGCTCCGCCGGCGATAGCGACTTCGAGAGCGATAAATCCGGCATGCCGCCCCATAACCTCCACGAGGAAAAGCCGGTCCATGGAGCTTGCGGTGTCGCGTATACGGTCGATAGCGCCCAGGGCGGTGTTTATGGCGGTATCGTAGCCTATCGTAAAATCGGTGCCGTATAAATCATTGTCTATGGTACCCGGGCACCCAACTACGGCGATATCGCTTTCTTTGACCATTTTTTCCGCGCCGTGAAATGTGCCGTCGCCGCCAATAGCCACTACCCCTTCAATTCCAAAACGTTTTAAATTCTCAACCGCCTTGTTCCGCCCCTTCTTGGTAAGGAACCGTTCGCTTCGGGCGGAAATAAGAATTGTACCTCCGGATTGGATAATATTGGAAACCGAACGGGCGTTCATCTCTTGTATGTCTCCTTCTATCATCCCCTCATACCCGCGCTTGACGCCAAATACTCTTAAGCCATGGTTGACCGACGCCCTTACTACTCCGCGCACGCAGGCGTTCATGCCGGGCGCGTCACCGCCGCTGGTAAATACCGCTATATTTTTCATATTAAATAACCCCTATCTACTTGTAATCAATTGTCGTTATTGGATATACCCGAGGGTTTTAAGCCTGTAGCCTATATTCGAATCGCAGGGCTTTCCCCGCGGTTTATTTATTTCTGAATAATCCTTTGAAACGCTATCACCCACCGCTTCTTTTGTTCCGAAGTCAGGGATACCCAGCATCCTCAGCAGGGTGTTATTAATTCCTGCGGAACTATTCAAGTCATTTTGCGAAGCCAAAGATATGCCGGGGCTTTTAATAATAACCCGCGCTCCCGGCCGGGGAAATGCGGAAATTTGGGGGGAGGGATAGATGAATCCCCCGGCGTTGATTATTATTCCATCCGCGTCGAATAAATCGACCGGTTTGACATCATCGCGCAACCTGATCAATATTACCTTAGCGGTTGAATCGGTAATCGTTACCTCCTCGAAGAGAGGATAACCATTCTCGTCAATAATGCCCCTTAAAAATTCCACCGCTTCATTGACTTTACGCTCGGAGATTGATTCCGGCAGAAGGCGGAAGGTGTATTCGGGGGTATTATGACCGGCGGGAAGAAGCGGCCAGGCATCCGGCGGACGCAGGATGACATCGAGTTTTTCCCTCAGGGCGACATTGATGTCGTTAGACATATCCGATGGATTGAGCCGCAGGCTTATGGGGTGCCCCCGGTATTCCATGGTGAACCCCGAAAGGGTAGAATCTTCCGGGGGGAACGCAAACCGGGTCGCGGGCACAAGCTGGTATCCGGAAAACAGGACAATATTCCGGTTGCGGGAGACCGTTTTTAAAACTTCACCAACCCATTCATCGATATATTCGTAACAACGCTCAATCACCAATCCGAAGCGTTCCATCTCGGTGGGAGTGATGTTGAATCCCCGCGCATAATGATAACGCATAAAACATTTCTGGGCGACTTCCATTGTACCCGAACGAATGGCGATAAAATCGGGCATGTCGTAATTATCATCGATTAACCGCAGTATATCGAGAATCTTGCGGTCCTTGCGCAATTCCCATGAAAGCAAACGCAGGCATCTTTCCAACCGCTCCGGACCAGGGTCAACATTTCCTTCAACAAGTTTATCGCAGTTTTTCTCACTCAGCGGATAGCGTAAAAATCGGTTCAATGCTTCCAGATCGGTTTTCTCCATCTCTGTTTTAGGCGCGAAAAAGTCGGCTATTTGCACATCAAGTCCTTCCCTGCCGGCGAGTATGCCCTTTTGTTCCATATATACCCGGAACTCGTCGGGATGAACAGCTTCATCCGAGCACAGCAGGAACTTCTCGGTTATAATAACCGAGTTGGATTGGGGCGCGGGATGGGTCAGGGGAATATTAATAAAAAGGGAATTAATATCGTGGCTGTCGAGAATTTTCCAGAGCGGTTGCCCATGTAAATCCTCCCAGCCACCGCTTATAAATCCCCTCGATGATTCGGTTCCCCACCAATCGGAGGCGACTCCGGCTTGAAAATATCGTTTGCCGGTCAGAATTTCAGCGGCGGCCTGCGCGTTGGCAACGCATCCGTTTTCTTCTGATTCCATTTCGAATTTATATCCGGAGCCGATCAGTTTTTCAATATTGGGCATCCTTCCCTGGGAAACCATCTCGTTGAATATGCCGCTGTTTAAAGGTCCAATGTCCACAACCAGAACCCTTTTGGATTCATCCCGTTGATTGGCTTTGAAGATAGATGGTTTTTTTGATACTTTCTCCGTAGAGCAGCCAAAAGTAAACACAGCGAAGAAGAATATCAGGAGAAGTTTCAGCATTAATTCCTCAAATTTAAGCGGCATGGGTGATTAAGTAGACTATAGCCTTTGGCAATATTTCTTTCTATCAGCGCGAAATTTCATTACTACATACACGATATAAATAATAAGGTCAAGGCGAAAAAAGGTTTGCCAATGAATCCAAAAAAGTCTTGATTTGGTCAAAACGATTCTTTACTATGCAAAATTGTAATATAATTCGAGGTATGAATAATGGCTACTAAAACAAAACAGACGGCCCGGAAATCTGACGATTCGATAGGTTTTACGTCCGCAAATTATATTCTTTTCGCTATCGGTATCGTGGTCATAGTAATCGGCTTTATTTCCCTGAGAATGGGTTCTATCACGCTCGCGCCGATTCTCCTGGTTTTTGGCTACTGCGTAGTTATTCCCACGGCGATTATGTACCGCGGTAAAAAGGAAGATTCCGCCGGAGCCGCTAAAAGCGATGCTGAAGCGTAACAGCGTTTTCGGCTGTCCCATCTGAGCGATTCACCGATGAATATCAATGTCTTATTTCTAACCTCCGGGCTTTTTATCGGAGGCGAAGAAACCCAGAACCTGCAGAGCTTTACCCGTATGCGGGAATACGGTATTCATTTCACTATCGCTACCACCAAAGATGCCGGGCCTTTTGCCGAACCTTTCCGCGAAAACGGCTTTGAGATTTTCCCCGACATTCTCAAGAGCAGGTTCGATGTTTCCGGCATCGGTAGAATAAGGGAGTTAATAAAGGAAAAGGGCATCGATATAATGTGCACAGGTGGATTCGGCGACGCTTTATTCTTCGGGCGGGTCGCCGGTAAAATATCCGGTTGCAAAGCTATCGTGAACACCTTTTACCACTTCGGCAGGCTCGACCGGGAGAATGCCAAAATTGAGCTTGTGAACAACTTGATTCATTCCTTTACCACAGTATTTAAAACATCTTCGCTGGCATTGAGAGATTACCTTATCGATGAGATGGCCTATCCGCCCGATAAGGTGGTAGCGGTGCACGATGGTATCGACACCACGAGATTTTCCCCGAAAAAACCGGACTCGTCAAAATACGCTGAATTGAGGCTAACCGAGAGCCGGCCCATAGTTGGAATCGTGGCATCGCTGTATCCATTTAAAGGACCCGATGTTTTCGCCGAAGCCGCGGCGATTGTTCACAAACAAGCGCCGGAAGCTGTTTTCGTTATGGTCGGCGAGGGCGACCAGCGCCCGAAAATCGAATCTATAATTGCTGAGAACGGTCTGGAGGATGTGGTTCATCTTCTTGGATACCGCAAAGATGTCCCGGAGATTCTGCCGACTTTCGATATCTCCGTGCTGGCATCGGACACCGAAGCTTTTCCCAACACCCTGCTGGAGGCGTCGGCATGCGGTAAACCGATTGTATCAACGGCGGTAGGCGGAGCGCCGGAGATAGTAGTTGACGGATATAATGGTTTCCTGGTACCGCCAAGGGAACCGAGAGCTATGGCCGATAAGATTATAAAACTCCTGGATAACATAGACCTGAGGAAACAAATGGCCGAAAACTCCCTTAAAAGAGTGCGCGAAAAGTTCTCTATCGAACATAAAGTCGAGGTTTTCAGCCGTTTCTTTGAACAGCTTTACCGGGGCGAAGATATTCCCCCCGGGCTGTATGATTGATTATGAGTGATGTTTTCATCAGCATAATTATACCGGCATTCAAATCCGAAGCCACTATCGGCGACCTCATGCAATCCACCGCCGCTTTAAACGCCGAGATACCCCATGAGGTAATCGTCGTGGACAGCTCTCCCGATGAAATCACCGCCGGTATCGTACGGCAATACGAACATGTGAACTTAATCAGGACCGAAGGACGGCTTACGCCGGGGCAGGCGAGAAACCTCGGGGCCGAAAAATCCTACGGGCAATACTTCGCTTTCATTGATTCCGATACTGAGATAAAGGCCGACTACCTCGACCATCTTAAGGAAACGATCGAGATGGGATACGATTTCATCGCCGGGGCTATAGGCAACTCGCCTAAAAATGACACCGCGTTAAGCGTGGCGGAGTATTACTACGAATTCAACGAACATTCGCCGTACCAGCCGGAGAAAGAGATATGGTTCGCCGGGTCATGCAACCTCATCTGCCGGAGAGACCTCTTCTTTAAAGCCGGAGGATTTCTCCCCCACCGCGGTTCCGAGGATGTAATGCTCTCCATGAAAATCAAGGAGATGCAAAAGAAAATCTATTTCAACCCGAGGGTGGTCGTTTATCACCGGAACCGGAAATCTTTAAAAAAGATCAGGATCAATACTGTTATGCTCGGTAAGTTCATCGCCATGTTCCGCAAGCAGGGATTGATGCCCTCCTACGGAATCGTTGACAAACCGTTGATATGCTGGCTTATTATCCCCCTGTTCGCTCTCATTAAAATCTACCGCACGTTGAAGAGAGTCCTGACTTCAAAAGACCCCCGCAAATTCGAATTAGTAAAATATTTCCCAGCTTATCTTCTGATTATCGCATTCTGGGCAACCGGTTTCTACATCGGAGCATACGGCAAAAATCTGGATATCACCCGCTAAATTATTTCAGCAATACCAGTTTTTTGGTTTCGGAGCGGCCTTCAACCATCAATCGGCAGAAATATACTCCGCTGATCTGACCCGACGCGTTCCAACGATATGTGTATCTACCCGCCGAAAGGTATTGATCCACGATTACCGTAACCTCCTGCCCGAGGATATTGTAAATCGTTAAATTCACCTCGGCATCCACCGGCAAATCAAGCTCGATAACGGAGACTTCGTTAAAAGGGCTGGGGAATAATCCGATCATGTCATTCCAGATTCCGGTGGGCGGTTTGGGTTCCACCGCGGTTCTCTGAACTGAGTTATACGCGTTAATTCTTTTGGGATCATCGTAATATGGATTCTGCTGGCTGATGTCATCGGCTCCATCGATAATAACCCGGGCTACCTCCAAACCGGTAAGGCTTGTATCTACCGCCTTAACCAATGCCATAACTCCCGCTGTGAGGGACGACGAGAAGGAAGCTCCGGACATGTAGGTGAAGTTACCGCCATGGGTGGAAACCAGAACATTTACTCCCGGGGCCCATACATCGACCGAGCAGGGATTGCTGTCGGCGTAGTATATAATATCGTTTTCATCGGTGGGAGCCACACAGAGGACATTATTGTACGCGCATGGATAAATAGGCTGATTCGGCTGGCCGTCGCCGCCGGAGGCGACCACGATCGCTCCATCCTCGGCAATAGCGTTTACCAAATCCTGAAAAGACTGGCTGTAAGAGGAAGTTCCCCAACTGCAGTTGATAAAATGCGCCCCGTTTTCCGCCGCGTATATCATCCCCGTAATGTGGTTCATCATATTACCGGCGCGGAAAACTTTTACCGTCATAATTTTGGCCGAAAAGCCGGCAGAGGCCCCGCCGAAATCGTTATCGGTTACCATGGAAGCCATGCCTGCCACGGAAGTCCCATGGAAAATACTCTCCTCCTGCGGGGACGGATCTCCAAATCCGAAGTCGTAGCCGATAACATCGTCAACAAAGCCGTTGCCGTCGTCATCCGCGTTGTTTAAGTCGCCTCCCTGTTCTTCGGGGTAATTTTCGAATGTCCCGTTGTTATTAATATCTTCCGGTTCGTTTATCCACAGATTATCTTCAAACTCCGGCAGCTCATAATTCAACCCGGTATCTATAATAGCGATTATGGATGATTCTGTCTGCTCTCCGCGAACTATATCCCAGGCGAGGTTGCACTCGATGTGCGGGAGATACCACTGGTCTCCATAACGGGGGTCATCGGGTTCATACATAAGTTCGGCGGAAGGTATTGGTTCTGCGTAGACCACTCCCGGTATATCGCCTAATCTCCCGCATAACTCATGACTTATACTGACTGATTCGAACCCGGCGTAATAAAGATTCTTTACGTATTCACGGAGGGCGGGTTTGGTTATCCTGTGGGGGTATACAGGCGATAATGAAACAAATCTGCCGCCATACATATCAGTTATTGTTTGAGATACTTCGCGGGCATCGGTACCGGGATTCAGTTTTAACACCGCTTTCGATTCCGCATCCGCCTGTGTGTTAAAACTAAACAAAAACAGAAATAATACGGCCCAAAGGCATATCTTTGACTTACTCATATTACCTCCACCAACAGCCCTGGAAAAGATATAGTTTTGACTGCATGTTCGTACCTCAATTGGACGTTAAATTCTAACGAACAATTAAAATATATGCTTTTACGTATAAAAAGTCAACCGGCTATTTTCCCTTTGCCAGCGCCCGCATATACTCGCGGTTCATCTTAGCGATGAACTTGACCGGAATCTCTTTCGGGCACGCCGCTTCGCATTCATAAAAATTGGTACAGTTGCCAAAACCCTCAGCGTCCATCTGGGCAATCATCCCCCGCGCGCGTCGTTCCCGCTCAGCCTGACCCTGGGGCAAACTTGCCAGCTGTGAAATTTTCGCGGAGACAAATAACATCGCCGACGCGTTCGGACATGCGGCGACACACGCCCCGCACCCTATACAGGCGGCGGCATCCATCGCCGTATCGGCGGCCTCCTTGGATATCGGGATCGAGTTGGCGTCCTGGGCGCTTCCGGTATTGACCGAAACGAATCCCCCGGCCTGCATTATCCGGTCGAACGCGCTCCGGTCAACTATCAGATCCCTGACCACCGGGAACGCCTTGGCCCGCCAGGGTTCTATATAAATGGAATCGCCGTCTTTGAAATGGCGCATGTGAAGCTGGCAAACCGTGGTGCCTGTCTCATGGCCATGGGGCCTGCCGTTGACCACCAGCGAGCATGTTCCGCAGATACCTTCTCTGCAGTCATGGTCAAATGCTATAGGTTCAATCCCCTGTTGGGCCAAATCTTCGTTTACCACATCGAGCATTTCCAGGAAGGACATGTGTTCATTAATATCCTTAGCCGCGTATTTCTCCATCCTGCCTTTATCGTTGGCGTCCTTCTGGCGCCATACATATAATGTCAAATTCATTATTTATAACTCCTTGTTGCCAGTTGGACGTTTTCGAATTCGAGGGATTCCTTGTGGAGGTTAGGTTTTTTGCCCACCCCGGTGAACTCCCACGCGGACACGAAACTGAAGTTTTCATCATCACGTTTGGCTTCGCCCTCCTCGGTCTGGTATTCCTCGCGGAAATGCGCCCCGCATGATTCCTCGCGGGTCAGGGCGTCGTAAATCATTATCTCCGCGAACTCGAGGAAATCGGCCACGCGCCCCGCAAGCTCCAGTGTCTGGTTAAGGTTTTTATCATTACCCAGAACAAGCAGGTTCTCCCAAAATTCCTCCCGCAATGCCGGTATCTTCTCCAGTGCTTTCTTCAATCCCTGCTCATTGCGGTTCATTCCGCAATGTTCCCACATTATCTTCCCCAACTCCCGGTGAAAAGAGTCCGGGGTACGCTTTCCGTTGATGGAGAGGTATTTCCTGGTTCTTTCCTCGACCTCTTTTTCAACGTTGGCGAACTCCTTATGAGATGCATCGACATCCGAGTTCCCGGCCCGGGCGAAATAATCGCCGATCGTGTATGGTATCACGAAATAGCCATCAGCCAAGCCCTGCATCAAAGCGCTGGCTCCCAAACGGTTAGCTCCGTGGTCGGAGAAATTCGCCTCGCCGAGTACGAACAGGCCCGGTATGGTGCTCTCCAGGTTGTAATCCACCCACAGACCGCCCATGGTATAATGGGATGCCGGGTAGATGCGCATAGGCACTTCGTAAGGGTCCTCGCCGGTTATGCGTTCATACATCTGGAAAAGATTTCCGTAACGGTCACGGATAGCATCCTTGCCCAGACGATTGATGGCGTCGCGGAAATCGAGATAAACGCCGACCCCGGTCGGACCTATGCCGCGCCCTTCATCGACAACTTCCTTGGCGCTCCTCGATGAGATGTCCCTCGGCGCTAAGTTGCCGAAACTTGGATATTTACGCTCGAGATAATAATCCCGCTCTTCCTCAGGGATATCGTTGGGATGGCGGTTGTCATCTTTCTTTTTTGGCACCCAGATACGGCCGTCATTGCGCAATGATTCGGACATGAGCGTCAGTTTGGATTGATAATCGCCGCTCTGGGGGATACAAGTCGGGTGGATCTGGGTGAAACATGGATTGGCGAAAAACGCTCCCTTTTTATATGCCCGATACGCGGCGGTAACGTTGCAACCTTTGGCATTTGTTGAAAGGTAGAAAACATTGCCGTAACCGCCGGTAGCCAGTATTACAGCATCGGCGCTATGGGAACTTATTTCCCCGGTTACCATGTCACGAACAACGATTCCCCGGGCGCGGTTATCGACGACCACCAGGTCCAGCATCTCCGTCCGCGGATACATAGCAACTTTCCCGGCGGCAATCTGTCTGCACAATGCCGAGTACGCGCCCAAAAGCAACTGCTGTCCGGTCTGGCCGCGGGCGTAGAAAGTACGCGATACCTGGGCTCCTCCGAAGGAGCGGTTCGCGAGAGTACCGCCGTACTCGCGGGCAAATGGTACTCCCTGGGCTACGCACTGGTCGATGATAGCGGTGCTCACCTGGGCCAAACGGTAGACATTGGCTTCACGTGAACGGAAATCACCGCCCTTGACCGTATCATAAAAAAGCCTGTATATAGAATCGCCGTCGTTCTGGTAGTTTTTGGCGGCGTTTATTCCCCCTTGCGCGGCAATACTATGCGCCCGCCGGGGAGTATCCTGGTAGCAAAAAGCCTTTACATTATACCCCAATTCAGCCATAGAAGCCGCCGCGGAAGCTCCCGCCAACCCGGTGCCGACTATTATCGCTGAATATTTGCGTTTATTGGCCGGATTTACAAGCTTCATCTGGAAACGGTGGTTATCCCATTTATCCGCTATTGGTCCCGAAGGTACTTTAGATTCCAGTGTCATACTACATCCCTCCTTTCGGGAGCCGGACAATTCCAGCCATAATTGCTACAGGTATGGAAACATAGCCCAAAAATATAATCAAGGCGAACAACCTGCCGATTACCCTTTCCTTATTCCGCAGATTGGGATGAATCAAGCCGATGGTTTGGAAAAGGCTGGGCAGGGCGTGGCTAAGGTGAAATGCCAGGAACCCCATGGATATTATGTATAATATTGAGACCCAGGCATGCTGGAAGCCCACAACAACCATCGTATAAGCGTCATGCCTGCCCAACGCGTCTTCGAGATGGGCGTATTCGGGATAAACAACGTGGGCTGTGAAATGAGCTATATGGAAAACCACAAAGGCTAAAAGCGCCAGCCCGCTCCATATCATTGTCCGGGCGGTGTATGTAGTCTGGCTGGGGTTGAATTTTTTATAACTTACACCTCGAGCGCCGCTATTTTCGAAATACAGCTTAATCCCGTAGAAAATATGGATTGCAAAAAACGTGAATATGAGTACCCTCTCTATCCAAAGTAGCTCTCCCAGTCCCTGGAGAAATGCCGCGTAGGCATTGAACTGCTCCTGTCCGATGAAAATTTGCATATTTCCCATGAGATGCCCGATAATGAACAGGATGAAAGAGGCTCCCGTAACCGCCATAACTACCTTCATGCCGATAGAAATGTTCGCGAGGGGAACCGAGGCATCTCCCGAGTAAACCTTCTTTGCCGCGGTTGCGTTCATGTGATCAACCTTTCATAAAGTTATTTAAATCAGTAAGATATTCATCTGGTCTTAAAAATAATATATGGATATTGGAAATTGTTTTCAATAAAAAATTGGACATTGGGAACCAACATAGTCTATATTCGGTTGCAACTTCTTTAATGCTGGTTTGCTCTAATAAACTGACCGGCGAAAACACGGGTTCACTTATGGAGCTTTGATGGTTCCACAATCATTAACTTAATCACGGAGGATCTCAAAATGAGAAAATTGTTATTGCTTGCTATTGTATTTGCACTCGCGATTCCTTCCGCCTCTTTAGCCAAGGACATGGAAGGTAAGTACGGTCTCGGTTACTTCATGCAGGATGCCCCCGTAGGCGCCCGTTATTGGGTAAACTCCAACATCGGTATTGATTTCGGAGTTGGCTTTGAATCCCAGGACCAGGGTGATGAAAGCGCTACCAGCTTCTATGTCGAGCTTGGTGTGCCCTACGTGCTCATCGATACCGAAAGGGCTAACTTCATGCTCCGCCCGGGTTTCACCTACGGAAGCCTTGACGCGCGCCCTTATGGCATCAACTCTGACGAGAAATGGACCCAGATGACCATTACTCTTATGCCGGTAGCGGAGGTATTCTTCGGTGAACATTTCTCCCTGGAAGCGGGTCACGGAATTAAAATCAACATGCGTTCTTATCCGGATGATTCCGCTTTTGGCGCTCTTGCCGATGAATCTTTCACCGATATCGAGACATTCGGCGCCAGCGTAACCTATCTTGGATTCCATTTTTACTTTAAGTAAACCGGAACCGATGATTTAGATTTCGGAGATTTCCTCCGTAAATCTAACAATTTAAGGGCCGATGGATAGCGTAACCGCGCTAATCCTCGGCCTTTTTTGTGAGGATATCTTAAAAATACTCCTGTCTGCCTCCTTCTTGTTTCATGCATTCAACGATTCTTATTATTCAATTGCATTTGAAGATTTATTTACATAAAATTATATAAACTAAACAGGAGGATGTTTGGCGGTGGTAAAAGCGATAGGAATCGATATCATAGAAATCGAACGCATCAAAAACGTTATCGATAAATGGGGTGACAGGTTTTTAAGGAAGGTCTATACCCCATGGGAAATAAGCTATTGCCAGGAAAAGGCGTATCCAGAATATTCGTTTGCCGCCCGTTTCGCGGTGAAAGAAGCGGTTTTCAAGGCCCTCGGCGGGGGTACCGAGATTGGAATTAAATGGACTTCTATCGAGGTGGTTAACCACCGGAGCGGCAAACCAATGATAAAAATGGGCGGAAAAGTGAAAGAAATCGTGGGCGAAGGGGAAATACTCATCAGCATTTCCCACACCCACCGCTACGCGGTGGCCCAGGCGCTGTTATTGGAAGGGTAGATTGAGAAAGGTTATTGTTGACAAGGCCGAAAGGCTCTACCGCATTCCCCCGGCAATATCGGCGGACTCGTTTCTGCTGTCCCGGGGCCAGAGGTTCCGGCGAAGGGAGATAATCGACTTGGGCGATGTTCGGCCGGAGCTGTTCGCGCATCCCGATTTTTCCGGGGAAGCCGGCGCTATACTGGGCAGTCCCGCCTTGCGGCGGAACGCGGCGTTAGAAGAGCTACATAACCTCTATGAAAAATTATCCAGGTTTTACAAGGCGCGCTATAGCATCAAACTCAATCCCAAAACATCCTTCTCGCTGCTAAGCGCGGGTTTGCCCGGGGAGCTTATGCTATGCCAGGGACTGATCAACCCTAAAGATGAAGTAGTGATCACCGATCCCTCATCCCCGGTTTTCATGCAGGCCGCCGTTCTCGCATCCGCCTCAGTGATAACTATTCCGGCAAGCGAGCGAACCGACTACCTGCCCATGCCTGAACTTCCCGAGTTGGAAAAACACAGGAAGATAAAACTGAAATTCGTAAATTACCCCCACAATCCCACCGGCGCGGCCGCCGACAAAAACTACTTCAACCGCCTGGTTAAAGCCGCCTCGGAGGGTGATTATCTTATTTGCCACCGCATGGGATTCATGGGGCTAAACCATGATACAACCGAACATCCTTCGATACTGGAATCGCCGGGCTCGAGGAAAACAGCGGTGGAATTAACAGGGTTCGACCTCGGATTCGGACTGCGTAATCATTATCTTCAGTTCGCGGCCGGTTCACCGGATGCCATCTCCGTGCTTGCGGAGACCGACGCTTTATTCGGAGAAACGATGCCATACTGTCTTGTCCGGCTCATGGAAACGGCCCTCGATTATTATGATGACGCTTTAACCAAGTATACGGAAATCATAGGGTCAAACGCCGAGCTTTTGAGTACCGGGCTCAGGGCGCTGGGATGGAAGACTTTCATTTTCAAGGGAGCCCCTTATATATGGGCGGCGCATCCCCGCAGAACCAACTCCCTTAACCTCGCCCAGGCCATATTCAAAAGAACCGGGGTATTGGTTCAGCCGGGGGTGAGGTTCGGCGAAAACGGGGAAGGTTATCTTCGTTTTTCATTGACCGCGGAGAAGAACGAACTGCTTGAAGCCCTGGAAAGGATAACCCGTAATTTTCATCCCATACAATCCGGAAAGAAAAAAATCAGCGATATAATCAGGGAATATCGAAATGGATTCGCTAAAGATTAATGGTATCAAACTATATGGCAACCATGGCGTCACCGAGGATGAGCGGCGGGTGGGCGCGCAGTATGAGATCGATGTTATCGTGGGATACAGCGAAGAACATTCCGCCAACCAGGACGAACTGAGCCATGTGGTCGATTATACTTCTCTCTATGAATGCGTTAAAAAAACATTCCAGGGCAACTCTTTCAAACTGATCGAAAGTAGCGCGGACAAGATAGCTCAGACCGTACTCGATGAATTTAACCCGGTAAGAGAAATAACAATACGCCTTCGCAAACGGCCTCCGTTCGAAGCATCAATGGATTCGGTTGAAGTGGAAATTAGCAGGAGACGTTAAAATGGAAACGGCATACATCGGTTTAGGTTCAAATAAAGGCGACAGGATGGAAAATCTCAAGCGGGCGGTTGCATCTATCGGCAACGACGGCTGGACCGAGGTAGTCGATTTATCACCGGTTTATTTAACAACGCCGGTCGGGGTCAGCGGCCACCCGGACTATTATAACGCTGTAATTAAGATCCATACGCACTATCCCGTTCATGAACTGCTGGATATGCTCGAGACCATCGAGCGCGAATTGGGCAGGAAAGAAAAAGGCGATCTCAAACCGAGGGAAATCGATATCGACATACTCCTTTACGGCCGGGAGATTATCAAGCATAACCGCGTAACCGTGCCCCACACCAGGCTCAAAGAGAGGGCGTTCGCGCTGAAGCCGTTGCTGGATATCGAACCGGAGCTAAAATGCCCTTTGACCGGAGAGGATTACTCGAGCGTGTTAAAAAGAATTCACACGGGACAAAAACTGGAAAAGATAACAGGGGAATTAGCGCTTTGATTTTTGCATCATATATCGCTGTTGAGGGAGTAATCGGGGCTGGGAAGACAACTCTTGCCGGGGCTCTGGCTAAAAGATTCCAACTGCAACTGATAACCGAGGAAGTAGAACATAATCCATTTCTTGCCGATTTTTACGCTGATCCGGCGAGATACGCTTTCCAGGTGCAGATGTTCTTCCTGGTCAGCAGGTTCAACCAGCTTCAAAAATTATCGTTTATAGATTTGTTCAGCACCGGCACGGTTTGCGATTACATGTTCGAGAAGGACGGGATTTTCGCCCGCATGAACCTTGATGACCGCGAGTACTCGTTGTATCAAAAGATCGCCCCGCAGTTGGGCAGCGACCTGGTCAAACCGGAGCTGGTCATTTATCTCGCCGCCGAAAATAAAGTCCTGATGGAACGAATAAAACGGCGGGGCCGCCATTTCGAAAGGAATATAGACCCCGATTATATCGCCAGGCTCAATGAGGAATACAACCGTTTCTTCCTTCATTACGACGCGTCCCCGTTACTGGTGGTTGACGCGAATTTCTTTAATTTTGTTGATAATCCAAAACATTTTCAGCATCTTGTAGAGCACATCGAAGAACCGTTCGTTGGAAGGAAGTATTTGCTTCCGGAGAAGATAGGAAAATAGTAGTATGGAATTCGATCCCAGCAAAATATCCCGGGTCAACAGCAAGAACCTTAAAAAATTCAAAAAAGCGGGGGTAAAGATTACATGCCTGACCGCCTATGACTACCCTACAGCCCTGGCGCTGGATAAGGTGGGAATCGACGTCATATTAGTTGGCGATACCCTGAATACCGTTTTTTGCGGAATGGAAAATAACATCTCGGCGACCATGGACCAGATGATTTACCATACATCCATTGTAAAACGCGCCTTGAAACGGGCTCTGTTAATCGGCGATATGCCCTTCATGTCCTTCCAGGCGGAGCAGTCCGAAGCAGTCCGCAATGCCGGTAGATTTTTAAAGGAAGGCGGCGCCGATTGCGTTAAGGTCGAGGGCGGACTGGAAGTTATACCGACTATCAAAAAAATCCTCGACGCGGGGATACCGGTAGTGGGTCATGTCGGCCTTACCCCGCAGTCAGTCCACCGTTTTGGCGGCTATGTTGTGCGGGGCAGGAAACCGGAAGTACGGCAATACCTTATCGAATCGGCAAAAGCGCTTGAAGATATCGGCTGTTTCTCGCTGGTTATTGAATCGGTTCCCGCCGATCTTGGCAAAGAAATCACCGAAGCGATTGAGATACCCACTATAGGAATCGGCGCGGGCCCCGACTGCGATGGACAGGTGCTGGTTATTTATGACCTTTTAGGATTGACCACCGGTTTCAGGCCCAAATATTTACGTAAGTATGATAATTTTGCCCAACGTATCGAAGACGCCGCCGGCAGATACCTTGATGATGTCCGGCGCGGCGATTTTCCATCCGAAGAAGAGAGTTACAGCTAATGATCAAGACAAGTTCAATAAAAAAGGTTCGTGATTTAATCTCCGAGCAGAAGAAAAATACAAAAAGCGTAGGTCTGGTGCCTACAATGGGCGCGTTCCATGAAGGGCATGAAAGCCTTATTAAAAAAGCCCGCAAAGAAAATGATTACGTGGTTGTCAGTATATTCGTCAATCCCGCCCAGTTCGCTCCCAACGAGGATTATAACCTTTATCCAAGGGATATTAAAAGCGACCTGCTAAAAGCGGAGAACAACGGCGCCGACCTGGTATTTATGCCCAACGATAAAGTAATATACCCGGAAGATTATTCAACTTACGTTACCGTTGAAGAATTAACCGATAAACTGGAAGGTAAAAGCCGCCCGAGCCATTTCCGCGGGGTTACCACTATAGTCACCAAACTACTGAACATCGTTACTCCCGACAACGCATATTTCGGGCAGAAGGATGCCCAGCAGTTAGCGGTGGTAAAGCGGATGGTCAAAGATTTAAATATGCCGGTTAAAATCGTGGGCTGTCCCATCATTAGGAACCAGTCGGGAATTGCCCTGTCCTCCCGCCACCACTATTTAAACCGGACGCAAATGAAAACCGCGGTGGGCATCTATGAATCGCTAAAGGAAGGCGTAAAAATGATAAAATCGGGTACGTCCGATTTCGGCGCGGTTAAAGAGCGGATTCTCGATGTTCTCCAGAATTTCGGCATTAAACGCATCGACTATGTCGAGTTTAACAAATGGGAAAGCCTTGAACCGCTTCGCAAACCGGAAGGTAAAGTTCTCATTTCACTCGCTGTTCGAATTGGGAACACCCGCCTGCTCGACAACGTAATCCTCGACTCCCCGCGCCTTTAACAGCTAAGTGATGGTTTTATAATCGCTTAACTCTCCATTATGGTTATTTATATCGGCGTTTGATTACAGAATAGCTATAAACAAGGCTAAATATTCATCTATATTGCCGATATGCTATATTGATGGATTAGGTTACGGAGAGGTGAACAGTGGGATTTATACAAATATACAGCTGATTACTTACTATACTCTTTACGGTTCAGGGGGAAGCAAATGGATTATGTTTATAGCAAAACCGAATCCAACGGAAATCCGGATTTATGGAAAGAAGAAACGGCGTTGGAAACTGTTGAAGGCGATAAAGACCTTCTTAAAGAATTAATTGAAATTTTCATTGATGATTATCCCGCGGTTATAAAATCATTGAACGAGGCTTTCGATTCAAAGGAATGCGGTCAAGTTGAAAAAGCCGCCCACAGGCTAAAGGGGGCGATGTCAAATTTCGGTTCAGGGCAGGCGGTGGAACTTGCCCAGAAAACGGAAATATTGGCCCGCGAGGGTGATTTCGAAGGGGCGCAGAAAGTTTACACCGATTTAATAGAAGCAAGCGAAAAACTTATCGACGACTTGAAAAGGTACAGCAATGGAACGACCGGAAAAGATTCTTGTCATTGAAGATGATCACGCAACAATAAAGTCTATAGTATCAATACTGGACAGACATGATTTTAAATCATTAACCGCCTTAAACGTAGACCAGGCAATCAAGCATCTAAATTCGGATTCTCAAATCGGCCTTATTATAACCGACCTGTCGATGCCTGGGAAAGACGGTTTTTACCTGATTGATTATGTAAAATCCAACTACCGTTTTCACCATATTCCTGTTGTCGTATGCAGTCATCTCGGCGATCGCGACGCGGTATTAAAGGCCCTCAAACTGGGAGCGACCGACTACCTGGTCAAACCGGTACAGCCGGAAAAGATGCTGCAGACGATAAACGATGTCATTAAAAGAGGCCGGGGACGAATCCTTGTGGTCGACGATGAAAAAATCATGCGTGAGCTACTGGAAAGGCTGTTGCAAAGGGAAAACTTCACAACTTTTATCGCAAAATCCGGTGAAGAAGCAATCGAAATACTCAAGGAAACGATGGTCGACCTGGTGATTACCGACATTGCCATGCCCGGAATGAATGGACTGGAGCTTATGGTTCATATCAAAGATATGTATCCTTTTGTACCGGTACTGGTGATTACCGGTTTCAGCGGCAAGTACAACAGCGAAAACGTTATCGCCGAAGGCGCCGATGGCTATATCGCCAAACCCTTTAAAAATATCGAAATAATCAATAAAGTTAAAAGTTATCTGTGATTCCGGCTAATCCTGTTTAACCGCCCGGACGTAATAACTTACAAACGAAATGTATTGACCCGTCAGCTTTATTATGATATCCTGAATCGTTGATGTTTCAATGTTCAGAAAAGGAGTTTTATATGAAGCTGATGAAGTTGTTTCTTATAGTTACGCTCTCCGCCATAACTGCCGGATGCGCCGGGGATGTTAATGTCGAACAGCAGGGCGAACCAGCCACCGATGGCGTATTCATCCATATCACCGCCGGACCGGAAAATCCCCACCGGGTATTGATGGCATTGCAGATGGCCAATATCATGGCCGAGACCCAGGATGTACTGGTTTATCTGGATATCGAGGGCGTAAAGGTAGTTTTGAACGATGCCGAAGACATCGAGTTCAGCCACTTCGCTACCTCCCACGCGCAGATAAGGAAGCTTATCGGTGCGGGAGCGACTGTAATGGCTTGCCCCGGTTGCCTGAAAGTAATCGATAAGACCGGCGAGGATTTGATGGATGGTGTCCAGGTAGCCGACAAAGCAAAATTCTTCTCCTTCACCGAAGGAAGAATTTTAACCCTCGATTATTGATTTTAAACGTATTTGAGAAAACAAAATGCCGTTCCGACGCGGGAACGGCATTTTTTCTATACTAATCCTCGCCAAGCCCTTAGCTTCTATTTTAACAAAACCATCCGGCGGGTTATCTCACCATAACCGCTTTCGAGTTTGTAGTAGTATATGCCGGAGGCATATTCTTGCGCGTCCCATACCGCCGAATGTTCACCTGCTTCGAAATGCCCGTTGGCAATAATCTCCACCCGTTCTCCGAGGATGTTGTATATTGAAAGCTCAATGTTCTCCGGTTCAGGAAGCGTAAAGGAGATGTTAGTTCGGGCGTTGAAAGGGTTGGGGTAGTTTTGCTCCAGGCCGAATGTCAGTGGGATACCGGTCTGGTCATCCACTCCTATGCCTAACAGAGTGAAGCTCCAGAATTTCTGATTAGACGAAGTTACCCATGCCGAATTTTGGTCGTCCGCGGTAACATACCAGTAAACCGTTTCACCGGGAATCTGTAATTCCAATTCTTCAACGCCAATACTGGTCCTGTCTCCCGCGAAGATGGTAATTGGATTTTCCATATTGGGTTCGGTATCATACACGACCCAATAAGCCACCTCATCCCCATCGGGGTCAACAGCTTCTTCCCACTCGAGGGTAAAGTAATAATCAGCCGCCCCTGAATCAGGACCGACAAGGTCAAATACCATGGGAAGCGTATTTCCGCCGAGAGGGTTGTAAAGGCCGGTACGATGATTGTTCGCGTGATATGTTTCCCATTCCGCGGGCATGGAACCATAAAAGCCACGTTGAGCCCATACATTCACTTCCGCCATGCCTTCATAAGAAGAAATGCTCGCGTATTCCATCACCCCGTTGCGATTCAGGTCGGCCACCTGCATACCATTCATGTAGGTGAATCCCCACGGCTGAAGGGGATAAGGGTCATCCACGAAACCATCATCATCGCAGATATAGATATTACCAAGTTGGTCCGAAGAACGGATGTGATTGTTATCAAAGGCTATGTATACATTACCATCGCCCTCGAGGTCGCCCGCGGCGGTCGGGCCTTCGGCCGCGCCATGGATAATAACCGGGAAACCGCCTACAACCGTACCATTAGTTTCAAAGGCATAGAGGTTATCAGAGGGGTAAGCAACCGAACCAGAGACGCCAACCACGATTTCAACATCATCATCGCCGTCAATATCAGCTATTGAGGGCGGCGAATATGTCCACCGGGGGAGATAATAAGGCCAGCCTTCGAGAACATTAGCGGTATGATCGATAATAAATGCGGCCGGATTATTGCCATGATTCGCGCATACCATCTCCAGGTAACCATCGCCGGTAATATCATGAAGAGCTATCGACTGGTATGAAAAATTACCCCATGGCAGGCGCCAGGGGAATCCATCCAGGTCAGTACCGTCGATATTGACCACGTAAATGGAATTATAAGATGTATATGCTATTTCGGGTTCGCCATCATTGTCGATATCGCCCACCGCCGCTGTACCGGTGGGAACATGATCGAGAAATACCGGCCAATTTCCGGACCATTCAGAACCATCATATTCGATAACCCTCAAATGCCCGTTGGGATAATCACGGGTTCCAATAATAATTTCTAAAAAGCCGTCGTCATCGAGGTCATACAATGCCGGGGAAGCGGCAATGTTCTGGTTGCTGAAGTTTATCGGGAAACCATCGGCGTTCGAACCGTCGGCATCGAACATATATAACCGCCCGCCGTCAACAAGGCCGCGGGTGCCCTGAACTATCTCCGGCTCTCCATCGCCGTCAACATCACCGACAGATGGAGCTCCCTGGGCGACATTGACAACGTTGACGGGAAAACCCTCGATATAATCGCCCTCAAAATCGAAAACATGAACCCTCGAACCGGCGGAAGCGATAATGTCCATCTGACCGTCACCATCGATATCTTCAAGACAAACGCCCCGCGATGGCGCAAATTGCAAATGCGATGTTATCCGGACCGGCCAATTCTCAATCTGGGGCCAGCCGGTGGTATCCTCAAGAATAACCGGCGTTTGGAAATAATTGCTCCCAATCTGCGGATTTTCATAGTAACCCATCTCATCGGGGCCGTAATAGCCGGCCCCCGCGAAAACCATTGCGGGAATTAATACTAAGACAACCGCCAATAATAACCTTTTTAACATAAAACCTCCAGGATAAATCATCTATATAACTAATGAAATATAACCGTATTTCTTATTCTGTCAAGGGCGTATTAACCGGCAGATATTTACTCGTTCATACACTACAAATTCAGTCAATAATATTAAAATTTATAGGAAGGCAAACCGATAATATCAGAAAGTGGGAAATCAATAATCAAAAATAACGATATTATGCTATGAAAAGAGTAAATCCCAGAGTTTTAATCGTTGAAAGTAAAAAACGCGTAGCCCTCGAAATCAAGGAGATGTTACATCAATATGGCTACGAAGTAGTTGGTACGGCTTTCACCGCGAAGGAGGCTTACAAACTCGCCGGCAAAAGAAATCCAGATTTAATACTCACTAATATCGAGATTCAAAAAGAGATGGATGGAATCAAGCTGGCGGAGGAACTGAGTGATAAATATATGATCCCGGCGGTCTATATGAACTTCAGCAAAGAAGCTCCGGCTTTTGATGAAAAAGAACTCCTGCACCGGATTGAACTTGCTCTAAGTATCCGCAATGAAAAGAACGCCCTGGTATAATCCCCGAAACTTACGGGGTTATTTAATCCTCCCCCTACATACAGTATTTGTATAGCCAACTGCGTGATTTTTAAGCAGTGGGTAATTACGTATACCCATATACCTACTTGATTATGCTCATTCTAAAATCTCAAGTTTTTGCTCATAAGTATCGATAATAATTACAGGTAACGAAAGTTGGAAAATTTCATGGAGGCAGAACCAACTAAAAGCAGAACCTTTCTGGCATAGAATCTATTTCCCAATCCCACATGCGACACAATAGGCGCGGGTATCCTACAGCCCGCGCCGCCCTTTTTTGGGTCAAAATTCTATTTTAAAAGCGTTATCTTCTTCGTTTCGCTGTATTCTCCATTTCTGAACCGGCAGAAATAAATTCCGCTCGGTTGGTTGGAGGCAGACCAGGTAACTTCGTATGTCCCTCCAGCGCTATGATTTACATTCATCCGGTCGACTAACTGGCCGCCAAGATTGAAAACTTTTATCTCTATATTTCCCCCTTCGGCAATCGTGTATTTCATTTTAGCCCCCGAATTGAACGGGTTAGGATATACGTTCAGTATTTCTGTATTTTCGGGAATGTTTTTCCCTTCCGTGACGGATGTAGGCGTTCCGGTTCCATATTCGAGGATTACCCAGCGGTCAATCCCGCCGATATCATCCATAGTCCAGGATTCGGTTAATCCTGAGAGCCAGCGCACCGTAACCTGTTGTATTTCATCATAATGACCTAACCCAAAATGAACCGGGTGCATGTTCATGCTCTGGTCTGATGATGCCGATTCCACCTGCTTTACTCCCGAACTGTTTCCATCCGGGTACAAAATACGTATATGCGAACCGAGTCCGGTTCTCCCGCATTCCACACCATCGCCGACAAGCTGGATAACTAAATAGTGGTTATCCGCTGACAGTGAATCAAGTTCATTCCTGAAAAGATAGATTCCGCGGTAAGCCGGTTCATTGGAATGAAATGCGATATCGAGATCACCATCCCGGTCGTAATCGGCGGAGGCGACTCCCATCAATTCGCTGAATTCCTCATCCCGGTTAAATCCTATAGAATCCTCGACCCGGTGGAAATGACCGAGGTTCTCGGGACCCTCATTCTCGTAAAAATAAGCGTCCATCCCCTCATACCACTGGGTAAGCAGTAAATCGATGTCGCCGTCATTGTCATAGTCCAGCCAGGTGCCGTTATGCCATTCCTTCTGACGGTTAATCAACCCGGCTTCCTCGGTAACATTGGTAAAGGTGCCGTCCCCTTCATTCCGGAAAATAGCCGCCCATCCATGGATATTGGCCACCAGCAGATCGAAATCTCCATCATTATCATAATCACCCCAGGACGCGCCACTGCTTAAACCGATACGGTAGCGGCCATGGGTTTCTACGGCTACCCCGGCGTATCTGCCGGCATCCTGAAAATAGCCATTGCCGTTGTTCTGCCACAGGTAATTCTCCCATGACGGGTCAGTCCAGTCCACGCCGTAAACGCCGCTGAAGATATCCATATCGAAATCATTGTCATAATCGCAGGCTACCGTGGAGCGCACATGGCGGGTATACTGCAGTTCCAAAAGCTCGGGGATATACTGCCCGGTAACATCGACATAAGCGCCGCCCCGCAATTCGAAATAGACATCGCGCCCCCTGCCGTAGTCAGGCGCCCAGTTGCCGAACGTTCCCACGTACAACTCGTAAATACCGTCGCCGTTGCCTTCTACGAAAACCGGCTGGCTGGAACGGGTATTCAGGGGATTTACATATATGGGACCGCCTTCGAACCATAACCTGCCGCCCTCGATCTGCTGAAAGTAGTATATGCGGCTGTCATAATCGGTTGTAGAATGGGAATGATTAGCGAGGGCGATATCGAGCAGACCGTCGTTGTTGACATCGGCGAATGCCGCCCGGTGTTCCGGACCGGTTTCGATTACCGCTTCAATCCCGGTCGAATCGACAAGACTGAAAGTCCCGTCCTGATTGTTCAAATAGAAATAACATGAGCCTAAAAACAGGTCGGGATAGCCGTCACTGTCAACATCGGGCCAGGCGACCATGATTCGTCCGGTAACCTGGCTATGCGGCACACCAAGCGCCTGTTCGGTTACATTGATAAATACGGCATTCGCGTTAATTGAGAGAACACATAAGAAGACTAACGTTAGAAAACAACCTCGGACTTTACACATAGGGACACCTCGGGATACGGATAGAAATAGCATATTGAGTTTTAATGAGAACTGTTGTCGTTACAGTAATATAATAAATTATGTTAAATTCACAACAAAATTCTCGTTTCAGCAGGGATATAATTGCTGGGAAAGTTATTTTTTTCTTTCCCTTTCTTTATCCCGTTTAGCCATCCGCTTTTTAATTTCGGTTGCTTCGTCCTGTAATTCCTGGGCAGTGCAAAGGTTTTTGTTTATAAGAACATTAGCGATGGCTTCAACGGCGACGGCGTTGTTCATAGCCAGTATCTGCAGTGTTGAAAGGTCATATTTTTCCGGCATAAAATTACCTCGTTTATCAATCGTTTATTATCAAATAAAAACGGGCGGGTGAACGCCCTATCCCATGATAATAAAATATCTTCCATAACGCAACCGCCAAATGATTTAATTACAACAACATCTCCAGTTCTATCTCATCGCGGACAGGGATGCCGTCGATGCCATACAGCGGGATGGAGGGTTTGAGTTCGCGGGATTTCTCGATTGCGTTGGGATATATGGCGGCGATACGAAAGCCCAGTTTTTGGTAGAAGCGCGTGGCGGGGGTATTGTCATTGGTGGTGATAAGCCATAGCCGTTTACATTGATTGTTTGCCGCCTCGGATTTGACGGTTTCGACCAGGGCGGTTCCGATTCCGATATTTTGCCGGAGGCTGTTCAGCGTTACCATCTCGCAGGAGTCGCCCTCGATGATATAAATTGCCAATCCTGAGTATTGGCTATCCGTTTCGGCGATGAACGCGGGCAGTTCGACAGCGTTATGGATTTTCCCGCGGCTGACTATTTCCGGCGCGCCCCACCGTTGGGTCAGCAGTTCATTTATCCAGGCTTTGTCGGCGGGGACAGCGGGGCGGATGGTGAAAGTATTAGGCGATTCTTTGCCGTTCATCGTCGATCAGTTTTGGTGTACAGCCTTTATACTTGCCGGGGGTCTGCACCAGACAAAACAGGTTCTCGATGCGCATAGGTTCGCCAATTACAAACCCCTGCCCGTATTTTACCCCGATATAATTTCCGAAACCGCGGGCCAGCGATTCCAGGGTCCACATGTAATCGCGGTCCTTCTCCGGATTCATAAACTGGGACTTATGCGCCTGCAAAGCGGCCATCCATGTTTCGAATTCATCGGTGATGTCCACCACGAATGTCGGGGGAACTTCCGCGGGAAGGAAATAATGAAACATCCCCTTTATGCGGTGAGGTTCGAGGTCGATGGGCATCTTTTTAAGGGTAGCGAAATTAGCCGCGTTCATGGCGATACGTCCGGCGGCGAGGTGGTCGGGATGCCCCTGCCGTTTGCCATGGCCGCCTTCCCAATAGGGAGCGAGGATAATACGCGGTTTGTGTTTGCGTATGATGCCGGCGACGGCAAGGCGTGTTGTATAATTATCATCAAGCTTGCAGTCGCCGAAGTCGAGGGTTTCGAAAACATCGACGCCGAGTATCTTCGCCGCCTCTTTTGCTTCTTCCTGGCGGATGCCGATTGTGCCCCCGGTGCCCATCTCCCCCTGGGTGAGATAGAGTATGCCGGTGGAGAAGCCCATCTTTTTCATTTTAACCAGCACGCCGCCTGTGCCCACCTCGACATCATCGGGATGCGCGCCTATGGAAAGCAAGTCTATGTTCATTTTATATCCTCCTGTATCCATCATTAACCTTCGGAGTTTTAGAATAAGAAATACAAACCGTTCATGTCAATTGAATATATGATAACTGTCGCGCGTGCCCGGTGTTCCAATGCTGACTGCTTTCGGCCAATGCCATGTCGAGTGTGTATAATTTAATGAAAACATCCCGCAGTACCGGCAAAAGTTTCCGTGTTTAACAGAACATTAATCCTTTCCTAACTTGACATCTTTTACATCTGACCTATAATTATGGCATCTAACTTTTCCAACATGTTTTGTTTTTCGGTTGAATGATTTCGAAGAAAAACTTAAAAATTAGTTCCAAGGAATAGGCGCCGGAAGAGTTAGATCAAGCTTGGATGCTCTTTAAAA
>WJIJ01000019.1 GCA_014730345.1 Candidatus Zixiibacteriota bacterium
ATGGTGATGCCGGGAGACAACATAACGTTGAAGGGCAAGTTGATAACGCCGATAGCGATGGAGGAAGGATTGCGTTTTGCTATCCGCGAGGGCGGAAGAACCGTCGGCTCCGGTGTTATCTCCAAGGTAATTGAATAGTTGTAATTTGAGATATAGAGTATAATAATGACTAATATTCCGACACAGAAAATAAGAATAAGGCTCAGAGCTTATGATCATAACGCTCTGGATCGCTCTACGCAGGAGATAGCCAGAACGGTCCAGCGTACCGGCGCTAAATTAAAAGGTCCGGTACCGTTGCCAACGAAACGTTCGGTTTATACGGTTTTGCGATCACCGCACGTAGATAAGAAATCCCGTGAGCAGTTTGAAACCCGGATTCATAAAAGATTGATAGATATATATGAATCCAACCAGCAGACTGTAGACGCGCTCATGAAGCTGGATCTTCCCGCTGGTGTGGATGTGGAAATAAAGGTCTAATTCGGACTGTAGGGAGTTTGCAATGACTGAAGAGAAAAAAGAAGAACAAAAACAGGCTTCTGCTCCTGAAGAAGCGAATGCTTCTGAAGAGAAACAAGAACCTCAGACCGAAAAGACGGAGCAAACGGCTGATGCCCAGGATTCGGGCGCGGCAGAAGCGGAGAAAGAAACCGCGGAGGCGGCCGCGGACGAACAGACAGCAGTCGAAGAGGAACCTGCCAAAGAACCGGCCGATGGAGCTGTCGAGGAAAGCGAAGAACCGACCGAGTTTCCCGTAAAATTTATCATCGGCAAAAAGGTTGGAATGGGACGGATATTCGCTGATAACGGAGATATGATACCGATTACTTATATCGAAGCCGGGCCATGTGTGGTCACTCAGATAAAGACCGCCGATCGGGACGGCTACAACGCCATCCAACTTGCTTTCGGCAGTAAAAAGGAAAAGCTCATAACCAAGCCGATTGCCGGCCATCTGAAAAAATCGGGATTGGAGACAGCGAGATATTTCCGCG
Source organism: Candidatus Zixiibacteriota bacterium (assembly GCA_014730345.1). Taxonomy (GTDB): domain Bacteria; phylum Zixibacteria; class MSB-5A5; order UM-FILTER-46-8; family UM-FILTER-46-8; genus WJIJ01. The sequence continues at coordinate 999 of WJIJ01000019.1, forward strand.
AGGTAAGGGTTGAAGAGACAGAAGGGGTAAAGCTTGGCCAAAAAGTAAGGGTTGACTTATTCAACGAAGGCGACATCGTCCACGTTACCGCTGTCAGCAAGGGGCTTGGTTTTCAGGGTGGAGTTCGCAGACATGGTTTCGGCGGCGGAGATAAAACCCATGGCCAGTCCGACCGCTTGAGGGCTCCCGGTTCTATCGGCCAGTCATCGTATCCATCGAGGGTTTTCAAGGGAACCCGAATGGCTGGCAGAATGGGTAAAGATACGGTCACGGTGAAAAATCTCAGGATTGTTGGCGTGGACACCAAGCGGAATTACCTGATGATCAGGGGAGCGGTTCCCGGCAAACCTAATAATTTCGTAAAGGTCAGAGCGGCAAGGTAAGCCGCGACAGGAAATAGAGGATTTGATATGTTGGATGTATCGCATTATACAATAGACGGAGCCGAAAAGTCGAAAGTGACTCTTCCAGAGGAGTTGTTCGGGCAGGAAGTAAGCGAACCGGTCGTTTATGATTACATAAGAGGATATCTGAGGAACCAGCGACAGGGAACGGTTAACACCCTGCAGAGAAACTCCGTTCGCGGCGGCGGCGCGAAGCCATGGCGCCAGAAGGGAACCGGCCGTGCCCGCGCGGGAACGATCACATCTCCCATCTGGGTAGGCGGCGGCAGGGCTTTTGGTCCTCACCCGCGTGATCATTACCACCCGATTCCTAAGAAGATGAAGCGAGCGGCCTTAATTAGCGCGTTCTCCGACAGGGCCCAGGAGGGTAATGTCCGGGTGGTTGATATTCCGGAAATGGAAGCCCCAAAAACTAAAACCGTAGCTGAAATGCTGAAAAACATGGGTCTTGATAAAAATAAAGTGTTAATTCTCTTGACTGATAAAAATGAAAATTTTATACTGTCGTGCCGGAATCTAAAAAATGTGGAATGTATCAGGGCATCGCTTGTGAATGCCTATAAAGTACTATGGGCGGATTATCTGCTCCTGTCTCCGGATAGTGTTGAGACTCTTAAGGAGGTGTTCGCGAAGTGAGACCTTATAGAGAAATTTTAAAAATGGCGTTGATTACCGAGAAAGGTTCTCATCTGCAGGAGAACTCCAATCAATACATGTTTGAAACAGTTCTCGATGCCAACAAACATGAGATAAAAAGAGCCGTAGAGCAAATGTTTAAAGTAAAGGTTAAAAAAGTGCGTACGATGAACATGCGAGGTAAGATTAAAACCCTCGGACGTTTTTCGGGTAAGCGGCCCAACTGGAAAAAAGCGGTAGTTACCCTGGAACAGGGGCACCATATTGACCTGGTTGAAGCGGTATAAGGCAAGGTGGAAATAGATTATGGGACTTAAAAAATTTAAACCATACACCCCCGGACTTAGATGGAAGGAAATATCGGATTTCGCCGAACTTACCAAGTCGGTGCCGGAAAAGTCCTTGTTGAAACCATTGAAGAAAACCGGAGGACGCAATAATCGCGGCAGGATTACATGCCGTCACAAAGGCGGCGGTCATAAGCGCCGTTACCGGGAGATCGATTTCAAGCGGGATAAGCATGGTATCCCCGCGGTAGTCAGGGGGATCGAATATGATCCCAACCGCTCTGCCAATATCGCGTTGCTTTATTATGCCGATGGCGTTAAGCGTTATATTCTTGCCCCTCTCGGTCTAAGGGACGGAGACACTTTGATGTCGGGCGAGAGAGTCGAGATAAAGGTCGGCAACAGTATGCCCCTGAGAGATATCCCGCTGGGTATGAGTGTGCATAATATAGAGATGAAGAGAGGCAAGGGCGGCCAATTGGCGAGAGTGGCAGGTTCTTTCGCGGAACTGCTCGCTAAAGAAGGCGATTACGCCCACCTGAAACTTCCTTCCGGCGAGGTAAGGCTTGTACGCCTTGAGAATTACGCGACAATCGGTCAAATCGGCAATATTGATCATGAGAATATAAACTCCGGCAAAGCCGGCCGCTCGAGGTGGCTTGGAATCAGGCCGTCGGTTAGAGGCGTAGCCATGAATCCGGTCGACCATCCCATGGGTGGCGGGGAAGGACGTTCTTCGGGAGGACGGCATCCGTGTTCACCATGGGGTAAACTGGCTAAGGGTCAGAAAACCCGGAAGAAAAAGTTGTCGGATAGATATATCGTGAAGCGTCGCGGTAAGAAGTAGGAGGATTTTAAGAGATGGCAAGGTCTCTGAAAAAAGGTCCGTATATTTCCCCCAGTCTGTTGAAGAAGGTTGAGGAATTAAACCGGACTAACGCAAAAAAGGTAGTAAAAACCTGGGCGAGAAGATCGACCATACCGCCGGAGTTCGTTGGTCATACTCTCGCGGTGCATAACGGGAACAAGTTTATCCCGGTGTTCATTACCGAAAATATGGTAGGACATAAACTCGGCGAATTCGCGCCCACCAGAGTATTCAGAGGGCATGCCGGCAAACTAACAGAGAGAAAGCTTCAGTTAAAGTAGGGTTAATACCGTGGAATTTAGAGCACGATCAAAATACATAAAGATGTCCGCGCGAAAAATAAGACGGGTAGCCGATTTAATACGCGGCAAAGATGTCGAACACGCGATGGAAGCGTTATATTTCATTCCCAAAGCCGCCGCGGATCCAATACTGAGGACGCTTAAATCCGCTACGGCGAACGCCATGAATTCCGAGGATGCTTCAAAGGTTAAACCAGAGGACCTTTATGTCAAGGAAATCCGGGTAGATGGCGGTCCGATAATGAAAAGGATCCGTCCTGCCCCCATGGGCCGGGCGTACCGGATACGTAAAAGGACGGCGCATATAGATATGAAGTTGGCCGTTCGGGATGATAGGATTGAAGAAATCCAACATGAAGAAAAGAAGAAGAAAAAGAAACGTAAATGATAGCACTTAAAGCGGTATGTAATTTAGATTTTATGGAGGAGTAATTGGGACAGAAAACTCACCCCATAGGTTTCAGGTTAGGCGTAATTAAGACCTGGAACTCAAGATGGTTCGCCGGAAAGAAGTTTCCGGAACTTTTACAGGAAGATATGTTGATTCGCAGATATACGAGCAAAAGGCTCGAACACGCGGGTCTATCGCGCATCGAGATACTCCGTGCTCCCAAGAGAGTGACCGTCGATATACATACCGCCAAACCGGGAATAGTAATAGGACGCAAGGGCGCCGAAGTTGACAAACTCCGGGAAGAACTTCAGATGTTGACCGGGAAAGAGATTTTGCTGAACATCATCGAAGTTAAAAAGCCGGAAGTGGACGCGGCCCTGGTGGCTGATTCTATCGCCAAACAGCTCGAGGGCAGAATATCGTTCAGGCGCGCCATGAAAAAGGCGTTGTCCTCGGCGATGAAGATGGGCGCGGAAGGTATAAAAATTTTATGTTCGGGTAGATTGGGCGGGGCTGAAATTGCCAGGTCCGAGAAATATCACCAGGGAAGAGTTCCCCTGCATACTTTACGGGCTGATATTGATTACGCTACCGCTACCGCGAATACCACCTATGGTTGTATAGGTGTGAAAGTATGGATTTGTAAGGGCGAAGTATTAGGCACGCCCGAAGAAGAAACTGAAGAATTCCAGCGTCCGGATAAGAAACGTCCGCCGAAACGCGCGGAAGGCAAGAAACCTCCAAAACCTCGCAGGCGCAGGAGAAGAAGAAAACCGAGAACAGATGGAGAGGATTCAGTTGATTCAAGGCATGCCGGTCCTGGTTACTCTGGGGCCCCCAAGGGTGATAAACCCACATCGCCTCCGGAAGCACGGCAGAGAAAGGCCGAACCCGATAAAAAATCGGCACCGGCCAGCAAATCAGAAGACAAGAAGGATGTAAAGAAGGAGAGCGACGATGTTAATGCCAAAGAGGATTAAGTACCGCAAGATGCAGCGTGGACGGATGAGGGGAAAAGCCTATCGCGGTTCACGGGTCAGCTTCGGCGAATACGGTTTAAAGGCTCTGGAACCGGCATGGATTACCAACCGGCAGATAGAAGCCGCCCGTGTGGCATTAACCAGGCGCGTTAAAAGAGGCGGTAAAATCTGGATACGCGTGTTCCCGGATAAACCGATAACTAAAAAGCCGGCCGAGACCCGCATGGGTAAGGGTAAGGGCGTCCCCGAAGGTTGGGTCGCCGTGATAAAACCCGGCAAGGTATTGTTCGAGCTTGAGGGCGTTGATATGGCCCTTGCGCGTGAAGCGATGAGACTCGCCGCCGCTAAACTGCCTATAAGGACCAAATTTGTAACTCGTAATTAATCGGGAGTATATATAGAGATGTTGCACACAAGAGAAATACGCGATATGGCTTTAGAGGAGATTGAAGATAGGTTGAACGATCTCCAGGAAGAACTTTTTAATCTTAAGTTCCGCCGGGCCATTCAGCAGTTGGAAAACCCGTTGAAGATCCGGGTGCTAAGGCGGGAAATAGCCCGGTTGAAGACTATACTCAACGAACACGAGAAGGGCATTCGTAAACTTGAAGCCACTACCGAGAAAGCCGGTAGATAATAGAATTGGAAAGAGATCGTTTGTAGATAATGAGGAATTGAATGTCGGACAGAGGTTCAAGAAAGACGAGAATAGGATACGTAGTTTCCGATAAAATGGATAAAAGCGCGGTTATACTCTTCGAGAGGAAAACCCAGCATCCGAAATATGGGAAGATTATCAAGAGGACATCCAAGCTTTACGCCCATGACGAGAATAACGAATGCAGGATCGGCGATAAGGTGAAGGTAATGGAAACCCGACGGATGTCCAGGTTAAAGCGTTGGCGTTTGGTCGAAATTTTAGAGAAGGCCAAGTAGACCTCCTGTGAAGTTGAAGAAGGAATGAAAGAGTCATGATTCAGGAATACTCCAGATTAAATGTTGCGGATAATTCAGGCGCTAAGCAGGTAATGTGTTTCCGCATACTTGGCGGAACACGCCGCAAGTACGCCCGCATCGGCGATATTATCGTGGTAACCGTCAAGGACGCTATTCCGGGCGGTACAGTTAAAAAGAGCGAGGTCTGCAAGGCTGTTGTGGTCAGGACTAAAAGGGAAACTCGGCGTAAAGATGGATCCTATATCCGGTTCAGCGACAACGCCGCGGTGATAATTAATGAACAGAAAGAGCCCCGGGGAACCCGTATTTTCGGACCTGTGGCCCGTGAGCTTCGTGAAAAACAGTTCATGAAAATTGTGTCTCTTGCTCCGGAAGTTCTTTAGGAGCAGATATAGAGGTTTTCAATATGAGGATAAAGAAAGAAGATACTGTAAAGGTAATATCCGGCAACGACAAGGGAAAAACAGGAAAAGTCTTGAAGGTATTCCCGCACGAAAACCGTGTGATTGTCGAAGGCGTCAACATAATAAAACGGCACACGCGTCCCAGCCAGCGCAACCGCAAGGGCGGCATTATTAGCAAGGAAGCGCCGGTGCATGTTTCGAATGTAATGTTTTACGAGGAAAAAGCCGGTTCCACAACTAAACTTGGGACAAGGCTTTTAAATGATGGCAGAAGGGTTAGAATCAGCAAGAAAACTGGCGAGATTCTCGAATAGGCGGTTAGGATTATGGTTAGATTACACGAAAAATACAATGAATCAATAAGGCCGGCATTGGTTAAAAAATTTAATTATAAAAATATAATGCAGGTTCCCCGCATCGAGAAAATCGTGGTTAACATCGGAGTCGGGGAAGCGCTCGTAAACCCGAAACTTCTGGAAGCCGCGGTTAGTGATTTAACCGCCATCACCGGACAAAAGCCGATAATAAGGCGCGCGCGAAAATCAATATCGAACTTTAAGCTTCGCGCCGGGATGCCCGTGGGAACTTGCGTGACCCTGCGTCGTGACCGCATGTATGAATTTCTCGAACGGTTCATCAGCCTGGCCACCCCGCGCATCAGGGACTTCCGCGGTTTAAGCCCCAATTCCTTCGACGGCAGAGGGAATTATACATGCGGAGTAACCGAACAGATCATTTTTCCGGAAATCGATTACGACAAAGTAGAGAAAGTACGCGGTCTGGGTATAACGGTGGTGACCACCGCTAATACCGACGAGGAGGCGTTTGAACTTTTAAAAGAGTTTGGCATGCCTTTCCGCGAATCCGTTGGCGGATCCGGTGAGGAAGCCGCCTGATTACATAGATAAAGGAATTGATTTTTTAAGATGGCTAAAAAGTGTAAAATCGAAAAGTGGAAGCGGAAACCGAAGTTTGGAGTGCGTAGTCACAACAGATGTCATATCTGCGGAAGGCCGCGCGCTTATCTCAGAAGGTTCGGAATTTGCAGAATTTGTTTCCGTGAGTTAGCCCTCAAGGGCGAGATCCCGGGTGTAGTAAAAGCGAGCTGGTAATTTTGCCGGCGCTGAATTAACGGAGGACGTTAAAGAATGAGTATGACCGATCCGATTGCGGATATGTTAACAAGAATCAGGAATGCTTCCAAGGCGAAGAAGCGTTTCGTAGATATCCCCAGTTCCAAGATAAAGGTCGAGTTAGCTCGAATTTTAGAGGAAAAAGATTTTATTTCCCGTTATGCTGTTTTGAAAGACAACAAACAGGGAATAATAAGAATTAAGATGAGATACACGCCGGATCAGCAAAGCGTTTTTACTCAGCTTAGAAGGGTGAGTAAACCAGGGTTAAGGCAATACATGTCACGGGATGATTTACACAAGCAAAAACGCCGTCTGGGAACTCTGGTTATTTCCACTTCCCAGGGAGTGATGACAGAGGACGATGCTCGCGAAAAGGGTATTGGCGGCGAAGCTATTTGCAGGATATGGTAATTAATTTGGATTTCAAGGAGCTTTAGTTGTGTCTCGAGTAGGAAAACAACCGATTGAAATACCTGGCGAAACCAAGGTAGAAATTAAGGGACGGAAGATTCATGTGAAGGGCCCTAAAGGGGAACTCGACTATACCCTTGAACCGGGAATAAATGTTGAAATGAAGGACAACACTCTCCTGGTCACCCGGGAATCCGAATCCAAGTATCACCGTTCTCTTCACGGCTTAAGCCGCGCCCTGATATATAATATGGTGTTCGGGGTTACCACCGGCTTCACAAAGGAGTTGGAGATACATGGCGTGGGTTACAGGGCTGAATTGCAGGGCAAGACTTTAAAACTCATGCTTGGCTATTCTCATGATATTTTGATGATTCCCGCGCCCGGAATATCCGTAAAGGTAGAGGGCAACAAGATAAGTGTTACCGGGCATGATAAAAAGCTCGTCGGAGATACGGCGGCGATGATCAGGTCTTTCAGGCCCCCTGAACCTTACAAGGGTAAGGGGATCAGGTACGTTGATGAGTATGTAAGGCGAAAAGCCGGAAAGACGGCTGGAGCGTAGTTTAGGATTATTTTTGCAGGTAAGTAGGCTATGGCTATTAAAACTATCGAAAAAAGCAGGAAACTTCAGAAGCGCCGTTTAAGATCTAAGCGTAAGATGGTCGGCACCGCGGAAAAACCGAGACTGCTGATTAATAAAACCTTAAAGCATATTTATGCTCAGCTTGTAGATGATGTCGGCGGAACGACCCTTTGCGGCGTATCGGATTTAAATCCGGATGTCAAGGGAGCGATAAAGGACAAAGACAAGAAAAGCGAAGTAGCTTTCAAAGTTGGCGGAGCCATTGCGGAGCTGGCTAAAGAGAAAAGTATCGAACAGGTTATTTTCGACAGAGGCGGATTTCCATACAGAGGTAGAGTGAAGGCTCTGGCAGAAGGAGCCAGAAAAGGCGGACTTAAGTTTTAGTTTTTATATAGATAAGGTAATAATCGCTTTTAAAGGAAAGAGCTTTGTATAAAGACGACGAAGAATTATTAGAGTTTCAAGAGAAAGTGGTCCATGTCAACCGCGTGGCCAAGGTCGTTAAAGGCGGACGGCGTTTCAGTTTCACGGCGCTGGTAGTGGCCGGCAACCGCCGCGGCAGAGTAGGCGTGGGTTTGGGCAAAGCCAATGAAGTGTCCGAAGCGATCAGAAAGGGCACCGAAGCCGCCCATAAAGCCATGGTTGATGTACCAGTGGTTGACGGTACCATCCCATACCAGGTTAATGGAAGATTCAGCGCGGGTAACGTGCTTCTGAAGCCGGCCGCTCCCGGTACAGGCGTGATTGCCGGTGGTCCGGTTAGAGCTGTATTAGAAGCTGCCGGAGTTACTGATATTTTGACCAAGTCGCTTGGCACCCCGAATCCTCAGAATGTGGTTAAGGCGACAATGGATGGATTGTTGAAGATAAAAGAATTTGAAAATACGAGGCAGTTGCGAATCAATCAAGCCGAATACGAAAAGGAACGTGAAAAACGTATTGAGGCGGCTAAAGCCGAAAGCGGTGAAGGAAATGAAAGTTAGAATAACTCAAATAAGAAGCGCGATCGGTCGCCAGGAAAACCAGAAAAGGGTGTTAAGGGCTCTGGGTATTCGAAAGATGCACCAGACAGTTGTCCATGAAGATTCACCCACCATTATGGGAATGGTCAACAAAATTAAGCACCTGCTTAAAGTAGAAGAGGACAGCTAATAGGGAACTTGAGGATAAGATGCGTTTAGGAAACATTAAAAAAACACCGGGCGCAACCAGGAATAATAAACGTCTGGGCAGAGGGGCCGGTTCGGGAACCGGCAAAACCTCGGGAAAAGGTCACAAGGGACAAAAATCCAGAAGTGGAGCGTCCATGAGACCGACTTTTGAGGGTGGTCAGATGCCGCTTAACAGGCGTTTGCCCAAAAAAGGTTTCACCAATATTTTCAGGGTTGGTTATCAGCCGGTTAACCTGTATTCGCTGGAAAAAATAGACCGCGAAGAGATAGCTCTTGCTGATATATACGAAGCGGGATTGGCAAGCAAGAAAAGCGCCCCGGTAAAGGTTTTGGGTAAAGGTGAGATAACCAGGGCTGTTAAGATTTCGGCTCACGCATTCAGCAAATCCGCGGTGCAGAAAATTGAAGCCGCCGGCGGGAAAGTGGAGGTTATAAAGTGATTAAAAGTCTCCGGTCGATATTTAAAATACAAGAACTTCGTGAGAGAATTTTATTCACATTGGGCATCCTTATCGTCTACCGCATAGGCGGGCATGTTCCAACACCCGGAATCGATACAGCCGCGCTTGGAGAATTCTTCTCGCAGGCGCAGGGATCGCTCTTCGGCCTTTACGATATGTTCGTAGGAGGCGCTTTTCAAAAAGCGACTATCTTCTCGCTGGGTATCATGCCGTATATTTCGGCATCGATTATTATCCAGCTGTTGGGGTCAGTTATCCCTTATTTCCAGAAGCTCCAGAAGGAAGGCGAGGAAGGCCGGCGCAAGATTACCCAGTACACCCGTTATGGAACCGTTTTCATTGCCGCTATGCAGGCTTTGGGCACAAGTATTTTCCTGGAATCGATTACAACTTCTTCGGGAGCCAGCGTGGTTCCTTTTCCGGGAATAGGGTTTAAGCTGTTAACCATGTTGACATTTACCTCCGGGACAATCTTTATTATGTGGCTTGGTGAGCAAATAACCGAGAAGGGTATCGGTAACGGTATATCGCTTATCATATTCATCGGTATTATTGCCCGATTGCCGCAGGCAATTATGGATGAGTCGCGGATGATAATGATGGGGCAGAGAAATATAGTAGAGGAGCTGGTAATCCTGGCGATTATCGTGGCGGTGATCGCGGCTATCGTCATTGCTACCCGTTCCATGAGAAAAATCCCGGTGCAGTACGCGAAACGGGTTGTGGGGCGCAAAGTTTACGGCGGTCAGTCGACCCATATTCCGCTTTCGGTCAATTCCGCGGGTATCATTCCGATAATCTTCGCCCAGTCGATTATGTTCGCGCCGACGACGCTGACTTCGTTTTTCCCTGATTCGGACTTTATGCAGACTGTTGCCGGGCTCATGGCTCCGACCAGCCTCGTTTATAATATAATTTTCGGGTTGATGATTGTGTTCTTCGCCTATTTCTATACGGCTATCGTATTCAATCCGGTTGATCTTGCTGATAACATGAAAAAGCAGGGCGGTTTTATTCCGGGTATAAGACCGGGTAAGAAGACCGCCGAGTACATAGACAGGGTATTAACCAGAATAACTCTTCCGGGTGCGATATTCTTCGCGTTGATCGCGATTTTGCCGAATATAATGTCCAGCGCTTTCAATGTAACTTTCTACTTCGGCGGTACGGGTATGCTGATCGTAGTTGGTGTTGCTTTGGATACCCTTCAGCAAATTGAATCGCACCTGATAATGCGTCATTATGACGGGTTCATAAAGAAGGGACGCATGAGGGGAAGATACGCGTAGTAAACTGGAGATAAAGTAATGAGATTGATTTTCTTAGGGCCTCCGGGATCCGGAAAAGGCACCCAGGCTAAAATTATAGCGTCGAAATCGTCCGCGAAGCATATTTCCACGGGCGATATCCTCCGTGAAGCGGTCGCCGCCGGAACAGACCTGGGTATGAAAGCCAAAAAGTTTATGGATGCCGGGGAACTTGTACCGGACGAAGTATTGTTAGGTCTGGTGCAGGACGTGCTTTCGGATAAACAAACGGCTGAAGCTTTTATCCTTGATGGTTTCCCGAGAACTATTCCCCAGGCGGAGGGTCTGGAGGAAATTTTCAGTAAGCTGGGTTTAAAGCTCGATTGGGCGGTTTTACTCGATGTTCCCGACCAGGCGATTGTCGACAGGCTTACGGCCAGGATTTTCTGCGCCGATTGCAAAGCCGACTATAATTTGAAGACCAAACCGCCGAAAGTTGAAGGCGTATGCGATGTTTGCGGGAGCACAAGGCTTATTCAGCGGGATGACGATAAAAAAGAAGTTATCGAAAACCGTTTGAAAGTTTATCACGAAACTACGGAACCTATTGTAGAGTTTTACGATAAGAATAGTGTGCTAAAAAGAATTCCCGGTGACCGGGGATTTGATGAGATAACTGAAGATATTTTGAAAGCCGTTTCCTGATGAACGGATGATTACTATTAAGAACGCCGAGGAAATTGAGTTGATGTCGGCGGCAGGCAAAATTGTCGCCGGTTGTTTTAGAGAAATTGAAAAGGTAATAGCACCCGGAATAAAAACCAAGCAACTCGATAAACTTTGCGATGAATACATCAGGGATAACAAAGCGGTTCCGGCTTTCAAAGGATACAACGGGTATCCGGCTAATGTTTGTATTTCCATAAATGAAGTGGTAGTACACGGGATACCTGGAGAACGGGAAATACAGGAATCGGACCTGGTTTCCATTGACATAGGCGCGTACAAGGATAAATATTACGGAGATTCTTCCGTAAGTTTCCTGGTGCCGCCTGAGGATAAAGAGAAGAAAAAACTTCTGGATACGACCCGAAAGGCTCTTGAGCTGGGAATCGACCAGGCGAGAGAGGGTAATCATTTGACCGATATCTCTTTTGCCATTCAGGATTACGCGGAGTCTTACGGTTATTCAGTGGTTAGAGACCTTGTGGGTCATGGCATAGGCACGAAATTGCACGAAGAGCCCCAGATCCCGAATTTCGGCAAGCCCGGTCGGGGTCCGGTTCTGAAGGCGGGCATGACCTTCGCGATTGAGCCTATGGTAAATATTGGGACCTGGAAGGTGGAAACGCTCAAAGACGAATGGACGATAGTTACCCAGGACAGGAAAGCATCGGCGCATTTTGAGCATACGATAGCGATAACCAATAATGGTCCGAGAATTTTAACGAAATTAGATTGAATCCATGGCTAAAGAAGAAGCGATAACAGTAGACGGCAAAGTGCTTGAACCATTGCCAAACGCGATGTTCAAAGTCGAACTCGATAATGGACATCAGGTATTGGCTCATATCTCCGGTAAGATGCGTATGAATTTCATCAAGATTCTGCCTGGAGACCGGGTAACTCTCGAGTTGTCGCCGTATGATTTAAGCCGGGGACGTATCGTTTATAGATATAAATAATTAAGACGCTGAGGTTATATAATGAAAGTTCGGTCATCTGTAAAAAAACGCTGTGACAAATGCAAAATAATCCGGCGTAGAGGTGTAGTCAGGATTATCTGTGTTAATCCGAAGCACAAACAGAAACAAGGTTAAAGAATCGGATTTAGGAGGATAATTTGGCACGTATAGCTGGCGTTGACCTGCCCAAAAATAAAAGAATTGAAGTCGGTTTGACCTATATCTATGGTATCGGTGATCATTACGCCCGGAAGATATTGAAGGAAACCGGAGTGGATCCCGATACCCGTGTGCATAGCTTGACAGAGGACGATGTTGCCAAGATTAGAAACGCCATCGATAATGATTACAAGGTCGAGGGCGAGCTTCGCACCGAGATAGCTATGAATATCAAAAGATTGATTGATATAGGTTCTTACCGCGGATTAAGACACCGCAGAGGACTTCCCGTGCGCGGCCAGAATACGAAGAACAATGCCCGTACGAGAAAAGGCCCCGGTAAAGCGGTAGGTAAAAGCAAGAAATAATATCTTTCTTAGATAGGAGGAAAGTTGGCTGACCCCAAGAGGAAAAGGACCAGGAAAAAAGCTAAAAGAGTAGACGAGATGGGAATCGCCCATATCAAAGCTACTTTTAATAACACTATTGTATCCCTCTCGGATTCGAAGGGAAACGTAATTTCATGGGCGTCGGCAGGCAGGTCCGGTTACAAGGGATCGAAGAAGTCGACACCGTTTGCCGCTCAGCTTGCTGCTGAATCAGCGGCCAAGGAAGCGTTGGAAATGGGACTGCGCAAGATTGAAGTACAGGTCAAGGGCCCCGGTTCGGGGCGTGAAGCGGCCATCCGCTCACTCCAGGCCGCTGGACTGGAGATAGTTTCAATCCGTGATGTAACCCCGATTCCTCACAATGGTTGTCGCCCTCCTAAACGCAGAAGGATTTAGTTCGAAATGCATTTTAACGGAGTTAATTAATGGCCAGATATGTAGATGCTAATTGTAAATTATGTCGGAGAGAGGGACAGAAGCTGTTCTTGAAGGGCTCTCGATGCTATACTGATAAATGCGCTTTTGAAAAGAGACCTTATCCTCCCGGACAGCACGGCCAGCGCATGCGCCGTAAAGTTTCCGAGTATGGTTTGCAGTTGAGGGAAAAGCAGAAAGTGCGCCGTATGTATGGGATTCTCGAAAAACAGTTCCGTAATTATTTCACCAAGGCCGCGAAGGCAAAGGGCATAACCGGTGAAAACCTGCTGGCTATGCTTGAGTGCCGCCTGGATAATTTCGTATACCGGCTGGGATTCGCCCCCTCAAGAAAGTCTGCTCGCCAGCTTGTTCTGCACAGGCATTTTATGGTGAATGGAAGAACTGTTAATATCCCTTCCTACCAGGTAAAACCGAAAGACATAGTCAAGGTTCGTGAAAAAAGCAGTAACCTTGATATTATACATGAAGCTTTAAAATCCTCGGGAAGAGGTACCGATTTAGCATGGTTGAGACTTGACAAGGCTAAATTGGAAGGCGAGCTTCTGGAGATACCGCGCAGGGATGACATTCCTGTCAATGTTCAGGAGCAGTTGATAGTGGAGCTATATTCTAAGTAATTTTATCCGGAGGGTTGTTAGGCAATGAAGTGGAAAAGCCTGCAAATGCCACAAGAATTAGAGTATGATCAGGACACGGCAACTGATTATTTTACCAGGTTTCATATCCAACCCCTCGAAAGAGGTTTTGGTTTAACGCTGGGTAATTCACTGCGTCGTGTTTTACTTTCATCGATTCAAGGAGCGGCAGTAACCGCCGTTAAAGTAGACGGCGCCAAACATGAATTCTCTACAATCCCCGGCGTTTTAGAAGACGTTACCCAGATTGTACTGAACATTAAGCAGATCAGGTTGAAACTGCATGGTGATCCCCCCAAGAAAATGACCCTTGATGTTTCAGGGGCCGGTGATTACACCGCCGGAGACCTTCAACTTGATACCGAGATGGAACTGCTCAACCCGGACCTTCATATCGTGAAGCTTACCGAGGACGTTGATTTCAGGATAGAGATGTTCGTAGGTTCGGGAAGAGGTTATGAGCCAGCTGAGGCGCATAACAAAAACTCCGAGATTCAGGTCATGGATGTGATACCTGTGGATTCCTTATTCTCCCCGGTTACCAAGGTCAACTATCGGGTCGAAAACACACGTGTCGGTCAAAAGACCGACTATGATCATTTGATTATGGATGTATGGACTGATGGGAGCATAAAACCTGAAGAAGCGCTCGCGTTTTCGGCGAAACTTCTCCAGGATCACCTGAAGGTCTTTATGCATAAAGATGAAGAACTGCCGATGGCCGAAGAGGAAGTAGTCGACGAAGAAACTATCCGTATCCGCAACCTGCTCAAGATGCGCGTTGACGAGTTGGAACTTTCGGTCCGCTCTTCAAACTGCCTGCGGGCGGCTAATATCGTAACTATCGGGGAATTGGTTCAAAAAACCGAGAGTGATATGCTTAAGTACCGGAATTTCGGAAGAAAATCACTTACCGAATTGAACGCCATCTTATCTGAGATGGGATTATCATTCGGTATGGATGTCAGCAAATATCTTGAGGAACCGGCCAATGCCGAGTAATTTATATTGAATCTATGAAGGCGATTACTGATGAGACACGCAAAAACTACACATAAACTGGGAGTTAAAACCAACCATCGGGTCGCGATGTTGCGCAATATGGTAACTTCCCTGTTTCAGCATGGCAGGATTACCACGACCCATGCTCGCGCGCAGGCGTTGAAACCGCTTGCTGAGAAATTGGTAACCCTGGCCAAAACAGATACTGTGCATTCCCGGAGAATAGCCGCGGAGACAATTCAAAACCGTGAAGTTCTCCAGAAGCTGTTCAACACTATCGCTCCGGAGATGAGCGATCGTAATGGCGGTTATACCCGTGTAATGAAAAAGGGCTTTCGCAAAGGAGACAACGCTGAACTTTCGATAGTTGAGCTGGTGAATTATAAGCCGGAAGAGCGCGAAGCCAAAGATGAGGATAAAAAGAAGAAGAAATAACCGGACGTTAACGGACCGGTTTTATCTTTAAATATTTTTCTGCGCCGCCGCCAAAGGCGGCTTTCTTTCTAAATGTTTAAACGTACTTTTTTAATAGTTTTAGATGCCTGCGGAGTGGGCGAGCTTCCCGATGCCGATTTATATGGCGATGAAGGAAGCGACACTCTTGGCAATACCGCTCTTCTTGTTGGGGGATTAAATTTGCCGAATTTGGCCAGACTTGGGCTGGGGAAGATTCATGATATTAAGGGAGTTTCAGCTGATGTAAATCCTATCGGGTGTTTTGGAAAAATGGCCGAACTATCCCCCGGCAAAGATTCCACTACCGGGCACTGGGAGCTTATGGGATTGGTGCTGGAAAAACCCTTTCCGGTTTATCCCGATGGTTTTCCCCCTGATATTATTCAGAAATTTACAGCTTTAACCGGTTATGGCGTCCTTGGCAATAAACCCGCCTCCGGCACTGATATTATCAAGGAGCTTGGCGAGGAGCATATCCGTACGGGAAAATTGATAGTATATACCTCCGCCGATTCGGTTTTCCAGATAGCCGCCCATGAGGAAGTGGTCCCGGTTGATAAGCTTTACCAAGTTTGCCAGGCCGCCCGGGATATGTTAAGGGGGGAACATGGAGTTGGCAGGGTTATTGCCCGTCCGTTTATCGGCTCCGAGGGATCCTTTATCAGAACTTCCAACCGCCATGACTTTTCACTAAAACCGCCTTCCCGGACAGTTCTTGATTACCTTTATGAACGGGATCTGCCGGTTATCGCTATCGGCAAGATTAAAGACCTGTTCGCCGGAGAGGGAATCAGCGAACATATAAAGGCCGCCAATAACGATGAGGTTATGGAAGCTATCGCTAAGTCCATGGACACATACGACAATGGCTTTATCTTTTCCAATTTGGTTGATTTCGATATGCTCTGGGGTCATCGCAACAATTATGAAGCATTCGCTGAAGGATTGGAAGAATTCGATAAGTTCCTGCCCAAGGTACTCGGAAAATTGCGCGACGAAGATTTGTTGATCATTACCGCCGATCATGGTTGCGACCCCACCACGACCTCTACCGATCATTCCCGGGAATATGTGCCCCTTATCGTATACGGCAAATCCATAAGGCAGGGATGTAAACTGGGTGTCAGGAAAACGTTTTCCGATGTAGGGGCAACTATCTCCGATATCTTTTCCGCCGAACGCCCGACATGGGGGAGAAGCTTTTTCGATGATATCAAACGAACATAGAGAACTTATTTCTGCGGCGAGGGAAGCGCTGGAAAATGCCTACGCCCCATACTCTAACTTTCGTGTCGGGGCGGCGCTGCTCGGCGGCAATGGGCTAATCTACTCCGGGTGCAATGTTGAAAACGCGTCCTATGGATTAACGATTTGTGCCGAAAGAAACGCCATATTCAAAATGATATCCGATGGGGAAAGAGAGATAAAAGCGATCGCGGTTGTTGTAGAAGGGAATCGCGTGGTTACCCCGTGTGGGGCATGCAGACAGGTTATTCGCGAATTCGCCAGGGATGACTGCCCGGTTATCTGCTTATCTTCTGGTGCGAGAGAGGATTATCAATTTATTGAGCTTTTACCGCGGAGCTTCTCCGAAGTTGATTTGAAATAGGATATTATGTCTTTTCAAAGAATGATAGCGAAAAAGAGGGATGGTCATTCATTATCCCGGGATGAAATCGAGAGTTTTATTAAGGATTATACGAACGGGCGCATTCCCGATTACCAGGTCTCCGCGCTGTTGATGGCTGTTTACTTCCGGGGTATGAATATTGGGGAAACTCGGGCATTGACCGGCGCGATGATGAACTCCGGAGATGTCCTCGACCTGTCCGCCATCGAGGGGATGAAAATAGATAAACACTCCACTGGCGGAGTAGGCGATAAATTGTCGCTTATGATAGCTCCAATGGCGGCGGCATGTGGATTGAAAGTACCCATGGTATCGGGCCGGGGATTGGGGCATACCGGCGGAACGCTCGATAAGCTGGAATCTATACCCGGTTATAAAACCGACCTTAGTGAAAAAAAATTTATAGATATCATTAATTCATGCGGAGCTTCCATTATAGGACAAACAGCCCAAATCGCTCCGGCGGATAAAAAAATTTATGCCTTGCGGGATGTTACCGCTACTGTTGAATCAATCCCCTTGATTACCGCGTCCATCCTTTCCAAGAAGCTCGCTTCCGGAACCGATGGGATTGTATTCGATATAAAGTGCGGAAATGGGGCTTTCATGAAAACTATCTCCGATGCCCAGGAGCTGGCGCGGTCATTGGTGGAGACCGCCAGGGAATTCGGTAAACAATGCCGGGCGGTGATTACATCCATGGATCAACCGCTGGGTTTCGCGGCAGGTAATTCTCTCGAAGTTATCGAAGCTATTAAATATTTAAAGGGCAAAAGACCTGCCGATGCTGATGATGTGATTATAGCCCTCGGGTCGAATATGTTGATTATCGGGGGAGCGGCTGGCGATGATAAAGAGGCTCGAGGTAAACTCGAGGAAAGTATTTCATCCGGCAGGGCTCTGGAAATTTTCGCGAAGATGGTTGAACTGCACGGCGGCGACGCCCATGTTATCGATGATTATTCCCTTTTACCAATGGCTGATTCGGCTGGCGAGTTCAAAGCATCGTCTGATGGTTTCCTCGCTGAATTCGACACTATGGAAATCGGATTGTCCGCCAATATGTTAGGAGCGGGACGCAGTAAGGTCGAGGACAGCGTCGATCACGGAGTGGGATTTATATTCCGCAAGAAACTCGGGGATTATTTGAAAGAAGGCGATGTAATTGCCGAAGTTTACGCACGGAGCGAAGAATCGGCCAATAACGCCATTAGCGCTTTATCTAAAGCTATCACAATACAGCCCGAGGAATCTATTTTGGCCCCGCGCGTTATAAAAGTTATCTCCTGAATTTATTAAAACCTTATCGGCCGGGAAGACTCTCTTTTCTCTTTTTCCTTTAAATCCCGTTGGCGTTTGGGGATATATTCACCCTTGTGGTCGAGGGGACACTGGAGCTTGGGTTCCTCGCCAAACCGGAAAACTTCTTCGATAACTTTCGGACAGCGTTCATTGGGAATCAGGCCGCTTTCATGACAAACATCGACTTTGACGATTCCGGCTGGCATGCGGAAATTCTGGACCGGGACGGAATCAAGAACTGTTTTCATAAATTCGGTCCATACCGGTAGAGCCGTAGTCGAACCTGTTTCTCCCCGCTCTCCGATTTTGGTTTTATCATCGAAACCTACCCAACAACCTGTTGTAACCTGGGGCACAAACCCAATAAACCAGTTATCGGTCCACATGTCGGTGGTGCCGGTTTTCCCTCCCGCCGGGCGCCTGAAACCCCTGATACGGGCGCCGATTCCGGTTCCATGGTCGACTACAGTTTGAAGCATGTGGGTCATTATATAAGCGGTCTGCGATGATAGCACTTCCTCCTGGTAACCTCTTTCACGTTCCTCCACTATATTGCCATAGCGGTCAATTATTTTGGTAATGAAAAATGGTTTGGTGCGTATCCCCCCGTTGGGAAACGTGGAGTAGGCCGCCGTCAGCTCAAGAAGATTAACTTCCGAGGTCCCGATTGCCAGCGAGGGCACCGGATTTAGCGGGGATTCAATGCCCATCTGATGCGCATAGAAAACCGTCTGTTGGGGGGTAACCCGGGGCTCCATTATCAACTTAATCGCGATTAGGTTTCGTGATGCCCTGAGGCCCTCGCGAAGAGTCATTGCTCCCCTGAATGTATGGTCAATATTGTGCGGCCGCCATTCCTCATCCTGGCCGATCGGTATGACTACCGGTGAATCATTTAGTTTGTATGTTGGGCTGAAACCGTTGTCAATAGCGGTAGTAAATACAAATGGCTTGAAAGCCGATCCCGGTTGGCGCTGAGCTTGTATTGCCCGGTTGAATTTGCTTTCGGAGAAATCCCTTCCTCCGACCATGGTCAAAATGCCGCCGGTTTTATTATCAATGCAAACCAACGCGCCCTGTATTTGTTTATACTCCCGCAGGGTGTCGCCTTCTTCGGTTATCTCTACAGGTATCGTATAATCCTCATCGTCGGGAGGATGGTTAGCTTCAACATTCATTTGCAAAGTATCCAGCAGATCATGTAAAATTGCTTCTCCCGCTATCTGCTTATCGTAGTCGAGGGTGGTGTATACAGTATAACCAGAGTTATACAGGGCATCAGCGCCGTACCTTTCCTCTATATAACGCCTGATCATTTCGGTAAAATACGCCCCTACATACGCGTTTTCCTCTTTTTCAACCACTCCGATAAGTTCATGTTTTATGCTGTCAGCGGCCTCCGGCGCGAGAACCCCGTAATCTACCATAGAACTAAGGACAATGTTCCTGCGCATCAGCGCCCGTTCCTCATTCCGGAACGGATTGTACCTGTTGGGAGCTTTAAGCAAGCCGACGAGGGTGGCCGCTTCCTTGATATCTAACTCATCAGTATCTTTATCAAAATAAAACCTCGAAGCCGATTGGATACCGTAGGTGTAACTTCCAAAGGGGCTTTGGTTTAGATACATGGCGATTATTTCGTCCTTGGAATAGTTCCGCTCGAGTTTTATAGCGGTCAACGCCTCTTTTATTTTCCTTGATAGTGTTTGTTCCGGGGTAAGAAATAGCCTGCGGGCCAATTGCTGGGTAATTGTAGAACCGCCCTGAATATGGTCACTGGTAAACATAATTACGTATAAAGCGCGCAGGACGCCGGTAATATCGACTCCCCAATGGTCATAAAAACGTCGGTCTTCTACTGCTAAAAGGGCGTTTTTTAAATGGGGCGGGATATCATCATACGATATTAAAATCCGGTGCTCCCGGTAGAATTTTTTCAATAAAGTGCTGTCTTTAGCGTAAACTCTTGTGATTAAGCTGGGTTCGATATTGTGAAGTTGTTCAAATGATGGCAAATCTTTGCTGTAGGTATTAAAAATTAGTAAAAATACCAAAAGCGCGCTAAGGGCCATCGCGGCGAAAACAATACCTATTTTAACTATATGCCGCTTAAAAAAGGCCCAGTAACCGTTAAAAAGAGAGAAAAAATTGCTACTCATACTACAAATATCGACCTAAATTCAAAAGCTGTCAAGGAGAATAAAAAAAACATCGAACCCTATAAATTGATATTATTTTAACAATGATATGTTCCATGCCGATATACTTCAGTGTATGCAAAATTATATTCCGGGATAAGACGGCTTAACAGATTTATCTTATTGGCTAATTATTTATTATCATTAATCGAAGGGAGCTAATGGCTGCTGTAGGCAAGAAACATGGCTATAAAACTGGAAACCGAATCAGGGGAAAAGTAGCTAAAAACAGGCTATCAACTTTTTCCACGGGAAATCGAGATATAGTTAATGAATTATTGAACATCCTCGACAAGCCGGCTGTTATTTTATCAACCGATAATATAATTCTGAAAGCGAACGGGATGTTTTATGAACACCTCATCCCTGCTGATTATGAAATCGAGGGCAAAAATATAGAGACATGTGTGGAGGTATATCCTGAATTCAAAAAAATATTTAAATCGATTATCAATGTTAAAGAGAATGCTTCCAGGGAAAGGATTAAGAGCGTCAATGATATTTCGATTACCAGCTTTAATAACACCGCCTCCTATAATATCAGATTGAAGAGATCAAACTTAGGTATTTCAGAGCTTCCTTTCAGTGTTTTCACATTTGATAAAATAGAATCGAAAGAGCAGGAATTCGATATTTCAGAAATTTGGGCTAAGTACCTTGACAGCGTTTTAAAGAGTTCCATTGAGTATTCGATCATCACATTAGATAAGCAATTGAAGATAACATATCTGAATCCGGCGGCGGAAAAGGTTTTTGGTCTTTCCAGGTTCGATGTTCTGGGCAAGCCTATTAGTGAAGTTGTACCCCAGGGTTACTGCCCGGATTCAGGATGGAATTCTTTGGTTAAGGCGCTTGAAACAGGTGATGAGTACAGCTACACAGTAGCTCCCAAAGACAAAATGTATATGTTTTACGAGATAGTAATATCCAATATCCGGGATCAGAATGGAAACAGGGTTGGGTATTCCATATTTATAAAAGATGTCTCCCGGCATAAAAAGAATATGCAGGTTCTCCAGCAGTCATACAGTTTTATTCAGAACGTGCTGGATTCGGTACCCGCGCGAATAGCGGTTGTAAACACGGATATGAAAGTGATGATGGTCAACAAAACCTGGAGAAAATTCGCGTCCGACACCGGTTATAAAGCCACAACATTTGGAGTGGGAGAGATATATGAAGATTTCTGCGCTGGTATAGACCTTACCGACGAAAACGAATTGAAGCAGGTCGCCGATGGGATACGAAACGTGATAGCGGACGATTACAGCGAGTTCAATCATGAATATTCCTGGAGAGGCCCTGAAGGACTAAACTGGTTCGAAGTTAAGGTATGCCCATTACTTTATGAAAACCGTCAATGGGCGATTGTCATGCATACCGATATTACCGAAAGACGCATAATACAGGATAAGCTCCTGCAGTATGGTGTTTTTGTCGAAAGTATAATCGAATCACTGTCACATCCCTTTTTCGTCGTGGATATCAATGATTATAAGATCGAGATGGCTAATTCAGCTACCTGGGAGAATTTCGAGAATCAAGGTAAACGGTGTTATTCATTAATGGGTGAAAATTGGCAGCCATGTAAGAACAAAACAGATCAGTGCCCTTTAGCGTTGGTAACAAAAACGAAAAAACCGGTCAGGATTGAATATCTTCATATCGAAAGAAACGGGAAAAAAGCGTACTATGAAATAAACGGGTTCCCGGTTTTTGACAACGACGGTGAGGTTATCAGGGCCATAGTATATATTCATGATATTACCAGGCGTAAAACCTACGATGAGGAACTCAAAAGGATTTTAAAAGACCTCGAAAGATCCAACGCGGAGTTACAGCAGTTCGCGTATGTCGCGTCCCACGATTTACAGGAACCACTGCGTATGGTGTCGAGCTATTGCCAGCTTTTATCACAGCGATATAGTGAGTTGCTGGATGAAGACGGCAGGGAATTTATAAATTACGCTATAGATGGGGCGGCGCGGATGAAAACGTTGGTTAACGACCTCCTCCAGTATTCGAGGGTGGGGACCCATGGCGAAGAGTTCAACAAATTCGATAGTCAAAATACGTTGAAAAAGGCGATAAAAAATCTCGAGAATTATATAAAGGAAAAGAACGCGGAAATTTACTGTGATGAGCTTCCGGAGGTAATCGGCGATGAAATACAGATAATGCGAGTTTTCCAGAACCTCTTGAATAATGCTTTGAAGTTTCATGGGCGGGAACGGCCCAAAATACACATTAACGCTGTACTTGAAGAGAATGATTGTATATTCCGGGTAAAAGATAACGGCATAGGAATCGCCGAACATAACAGGGAGAGAGTATTTCAAATATTCCAAAGGTTGAACGCTCAATCGGAATACTCCGGCACGGGTATAGGGTTGGCGGTCTGTAAAAAAATTGTTGAAAGACACGGTGGAAAAATCGGCGTGGAATCGGAGTTAGGTAAGGGAAGTACCTTTTATTTCTCTCTACCATTAAATTAGGAGGTAATTATGATAACAGATGCGGAAACTCGCCCAATAGAGATATTATTGGTTGAAGATAATCCCGGCGACGTGCGTCTGACCCAGGAGGCTCTCAAGGACAGTAAAATTTTCAACAATCTTAATATCGTAAACGATGGCGACCAGGCGATGGACTTTTTATTAAAAAAAGACAAATACCATCAAAGCCCAACACCGGATATAATCCTGTTGGATTTGAATCTTCCAAAGAAAGACGGAAGGCAGGTGCTCGAGGAAATCAAGGCAAATCATGATTTGATGAAAATTCCAGTGGTGATTTTAACGACATCTCACGCGGAGGAGGACATTATCAATACCTATAACCTCCATGCCAATTGCTATGTAACTAAACCCGTGGATCTAAACCAGTTCATCAAGGTTGTTAAATCGATTGAGGATTTTTGGTTCACTATAGTAAGGCTCCCGGTGGGTCATTCGACCGCCGTAGGAAGCTGATAGTATACAACATTTATTATAGGAACCGTTGTAAATTGGGGAGTAAGGACAATGCCCGAAGCGATTGTTGATATTTTATTGATTGAAGATAATCCCGGTGATACCAGATTAATTGAAGAAATGCTCGCCGAATCCCCTGAGGTTAATTCGGGCACTTTTACCTACGAATTAACCTTCGCTGAGACGCTTGAGGAAGGACTTCGGTTGTTGGAAAAAAATCCTATTGACATTGTACTTCTGGATCTATCTTTGCCCGATTCCCGGGGTTTAGCTACAATTATCAAGGTGAAAGAAAAGGCTCCGGATGTTCCCATTGTTGCCCTTACCGGTCTGGATGATCATATTCTCGCGGTAAAAGCACTGCAAAAAGGAGCCCAGGATTATCTCGTTAAGGGACAGGTAGACTCGGCCCTCTTAATAAGGAGCATGCGTTATGCTATCGAGCGGGAACTTATGACCAAAGACCTTGAGAGGGCGCGTAAACTGGAAAGGCATCTTGCGTATCATGATACTCTCACCAACCTTCCTAATCGTTCCCTATTCTATGACCGGCTCAACCAGGCTATCTCCTTCGCGAAAAGGTCCAATAATCGTGTCGCCGTTTTGTTCCTGGACCTGGATGGTTTTAAACGTATTAATGATTCCCTCGGGCACAGTAAAGGCGATATCCTTCTTCAGATATTCGCACAGCGGTTAAAAAGCACTATTCGCGAAAGCGATACTATCGCCCGGCTCGGCGGGGACGAATTTACCATCATTTTGGAAAACGTCCACAGTGGAAAGGACGCGGCAATGGTCGCCGAGAAAATCCTGAAGGTGCTTGCAGACCCTATCTCCGTCAGTGGATTTGAGGTCCATGTTTCGGCGAGTATAGGTATAAGCCTCTATCCCAATGACGCCCGGGATATTGAATCCCTGGTGAAAAACGCCGACCTGGCTATGTACCGGGCTAAAAACAGGGGAAAAAATAATTACCAGCTGTACAATCTTTCTATGGACGCCCGGGCATCCGAACGGCTGGAGATTGAGAACTCATTGCGCAGGGGAATCGAGAATAATGAATTCCATATCCACTATCAACCGCAGGTGCACCTCCTTACCGGGGAGTTAACCGGAGCTGAAGCGCTTGTTCGCTGGCGTCATCCAAAGTTAGGATTGGTTTATCCCGATTCTTTTATCCATATCGCGGAGGAGACGGGTTTGATAATACCATTGGGGCAGTGGGTTATTAACGAGGTATGCAGGCAAAATGTGCAGTGGCAGGAAAGCGGCATACCACCATTGAGGGTTTCTGTAAACCTTTCGCCAAGGCAATTCGCGGATAAAGGTCTGGTTGAAACAATTTATGGCATACTCAATAAAACCGGTTTAAATCCTCTAACCCTTGAACTTGAGATAACCGAAGGAAGCGCTATGGAGGATGTCGATTATACCGCGCTAACCCTGCAGGCTCTTAAGAAAATGGGGGTACGTATTTCGGTCGATGATTTTGGAACCGGATATTCATCGATGGGTTATTTAAAAAAGTTTCCCATAGACAAACTTAAAATCGACCAGTCCTTCCTGCGTAATGTCCCCGATGACCAGGAAAACGTTGCCATTACTACCGCTATCGTGGCATTGGCTCATAGTATGGGATTAAAAGTTGTCGCGGAAGGCGTGGAAAATGTTCACCAGGAGCGTTTTTTAAAAAACATTAAATGCGACGAAATGCAGGGTTTTCATTATTGCCGTCCGCTTGCTTTAGGCAGATTCAAAGATGTAATCAAAAACCGAAATAGAACCAGGATTTCTAACTCACTGCAACTGTAATTTATTATCCTGGAAATTTTTGTATCTCTCGATACATAATGATTCAACCCTGCGTGTAATCAATTGTAAATTATTATAGTACATCCGCTAACGGCGCAATAACCCTTATCATCTTTAGTTACCCTTTTTACAAAATTAATGGAATTTTGGCTCCGAATCGGCAAATTTAAGATTGACAATTATTATAAATATATTTAATTTAGTATATTCTCACCGGCGCTTATTAAGGATGATATCGTTGGTTTTGATCTTTTCAACAGGCCAGAACTTGTATTGATTCCGGGTTTAAAAATGGGGATGTTACCGGTGATGAGTTTACTGGAGTTTTGGTATACTCTAATATAAAGTTGATTTTTTGATTTTAAATCCTATTTGAGGGATTTTCTTCGACCTTTTTCTGATGTTTGGCAGTTTACTAATTATCGGCACCTTTTCGGAAAGCACGGAGGATTTATGCGTAAGAGCATTCACCGCCTTCTAAAATACACTAATTTCCTGATTACAATTATAACAATAGTTGTTGGTGGCTTCAGCGTAGATGTTGCCTCTGGCCGGCTGGCTGAAAACTTCTATTCCGGTGTACCTCTACCGGGTGAATGCCTCGTGCAGTTTAGCGGCGATATTAATAAAACCGAGGCTATAAGCGCGTTGAATCGAAATAGTATACGGTTTAGATCCATGATTTTTGACCGCTACGCCAACCGTGCCCTTGTCAGCTATGATCCTGAAAGCGCTTCCGTGATTGAGGGAATTACTGATGGAAAAGCGAAAATATCCGGAATAAAGTATGTTAGTCCAGCTTATGGCGATGAGAAATGCCGTGAATTTCTTATCGATGAGATCGCGGTCGTGTTGGAATCACCCGCGGGCATCGACAGGATTGAAAGCTGGTGTTCATTGAATGGTTGTTCAGTTATAAGAATTCGCCAGTGGTACGATTACACGGGCGTTTTGATCCGGGTGGATAATTTTTCAGAGGAGCGCTTAAGCACGGCATGCTCCGAATTAGCAGGTTTTGAAGAAAGTTATCTGGTTCAGCCCAATGTTTTAAAATTCTCCGATCCTGCATCGGTGAACCCTGATGATACTTATTTCGATGACCAATGGGCGCTGAAAAATACCGGAATGAACGGATGGCTCGAGGATGCTGATATTGACGCGCCTGAAGGGTGGGAGTTGGCCCGGGGCAGTTCGGAAATAATTATCGCGGTGCTGGATATGGGAGTTGATGTCGAACACGAGGAATTTATCGATAAGATAGTTGCTCCGTACAACGCGGTTGACGGTACGGATGAGCAAACCCCAAATGATTGGGACGCTCACGGCACATGCTGTGCCGGTATTGCCGCGGCCCGGACCGATAACAATAAAGGGATAGCCGGCGTAAACTGGAACGCGCAAATTATGCCGATTAAGATCGGCTATACGCCTGAACCCGGGGGGCAGAGGATGGTTACTGATTACTGGGCATCCGATGGAATCCTGACCGCCGCACAGAGGGGAGCGGATGTATTGAGTAATAGCTGGTATACAACGCCGTCGGACCTGATCGATCTGGCGTTCTATACAGTTTACCAGACCGGCCGCGATGGCAGGGGTTGCATTTCGGTTGCCGCCGCGGGGAATTTTAATTCCGATTTAGTCTATCCGGCAAGCTTGCCTGAAACTTTCGCCGTGGGCGCTACCAGCCCCTGCGATGAACGCAAGAGCCCTACTTCCTGCGATGGTGAAACATGGTGGGGAAGCAATTATGGCCAGGGACTCGACGTTATGGCCCCGGGATGTTATATATGGACAACTGACATAACCGGAGGCGGCGGTTCCAATCCGGGAAATCCGGCTTATGGAGATCCGCTGGGGGATTACGTATCACGCTTCAGGGGCACATCGTCGGCCACTCCCCAGGTTGCCGGTTTGGCGGCTATTATTTTATCTATCGATCCGGAGATGACCGCTTTTGAAGTACAGCAACTAATAATCGACAATACCGATGATCTTGGGCCGCAGGGTTGGGATGAAGAATTTGGGTATGGAAGAATCAATATTTTCAAAACCATTTCAGCAATGGACAGGGTTATACGGGTAGATGGAAATATACGCGAGGATCAAGTTTGGAAGCATGGAAATGTATACCTTGTTGAAAATTCTGTAAATATTGAGTCGGATGTTACCATTACTATAGAGGGGGGAACAGTTGTCAAGTTCAATCCCGAAGAGAGCATGGAGGTTAATGGGATTCTCAGGCTCGAGGGCACAGCCGGATACCCGGTTGTATTTACATCCTATCGCGACGATGAATATGGGGGGGACACGAATGGCGACGGTCCATCGAACGGGCAGATGTGCGATTGGGGCAAGATAACCATTAATAATCCGGCGAGTGAATTTCATGATGTAATTATGAGATATGCTGGTCATGACTGGGTTCCACTTCCTTATGACCGTTCACTGGAAACCGTGGCGCTCTATGATGGAATCCAGGATTGTACATTTCAATATTGCGGAGGCAACAGCAGGGGAGTAATAGATATAAATGAGAGCGAAGATTTTCAATTTATTATTTCTGATTTGACATTCGAGAATTGTGATTATTGGGCGATAAATTATAATGCCAGCCCCACGATTCCGCCCCATTTAGTAAATGTGGATGTTTCGGGGGCGCAGGGGATTTATATGCGCTATGAACAAAACGGTTCCCCGGTTATAGCCTATTGCGTTGTTTCCGATTTTAATTCTGGCGATGGAATCTATTATTACGGCGGCTACAGCTATGTTTCCCATCCGCAGATATTTAACAACCGCGTAGACGGCGGTTCATACTCAACAGGGATTACTGTTTGGTCCGGCGGAGATCAGTCATCCATTAGATTCAATGAGATTATCAATAACCAGGATGGGATAAGGCTGGAGAATTATTCGGGAGAAGTATACTCCAACAACATAGAAGGAAATAGCGGTTATGGCCTGATAAATAATTCAGGGATTATAACCATAGACGCGGACAGCAACTGGTGGGGCGCGCCCGACGGACCCTCGGGAGGAGGCAGTGGATCGGGGGATGCTATCTCTGGAAATATAGCTTATCAGCCATACCTTACTGAACCTGCTTCATTTTACGGCCCCCCGGATATTGTCGTCAACCACGACGCTTTCCATGTTGACATGCATCCGGCCGAAATTATCGCTAAACAGTTCCGGATTACAAATCGCGGGCAAAGTGAACTCGTATACGATGTATACGAAATAGACAGTATTCCTGGTATGAACATGAATGATATCGATATACAAACTTTAAACAACCCCCTTTCGGATGATTATAAGAGGATTGCCGGTTATATAGTCGACCATGATAACCGTGATGATGTAAGTTGGCTGGAGCCCGTGCCCGTCTCCGGAGCGTTGGATACTGGTCAAACAAAGGACATTATGGTGAATTTCTATAGCGGTGAAATGGTTCCTGACAGGTATTCATGCCTGCTTTCTGTTGTCTCCAATGATCCGGCGAGGCCGGTTTACAATCTCCCCGTATATCTCAATGTGGAACAGCCAGTGGAGTTTTCGGTTATAATGCTCCCGGACGATCCACCGGCACATGTACCCCACACAGGCGGTGAGTTCGGTTACACGGGCACCTTGAGAAATAATACCGGCCAGTATCAAACCCTTGATTTGTGGTTAACGGTGCAGACTCCAGTGGGCGAGGTCCTGGGGCCATTTTATAAAGTTGATAACATACGGATGGCTCCTTATGAAACAATGGTTGCCGCTAATTTATCCAAATATGTGCCGGGAGATATGATGGCTGGCGACTACATCTTCAGCGCTATCGGCGGTGATTACCCTGACAAAACCGACTCTTGCAGCTTCATCGTTACCAAGGATAATTTCCGGGGCAATAAAGACGATGGCAATGAGAAAATCTCGTATAGCGGTGAAGCAGTTTTCATTGGCGAGCCGTGGTTTAGAAACAGCGGCGATGAAAACCTGCCCCTTGTTTTATCACTCGGTAATAATTATCCAAATCCTTTTAACGCGGCCACTTCGATTTCCTACGAACTGCCGTACCCGGCAGATGTCCGCCTTGAGGTCTATAACCTGATGGGGCAAAGGGTTACGAGGTTGGCTGGCGGTTACCATAAAGCCGGGCGTTATAGTGTTAACTGGGACGCGTCCGATTATTCCAGCGGGGTCTATTTCTACAGGCTGACCGCGGGCGATGCGACTATAGTTAAGCGGATGACGCTATTGAAGTAATCCGAATTCAGAATCCGTTGTTCGGGGATTAATGGGGCGAAATATAGTTTCATGTCTACTAAAATTAGGCTTGACATCGAGCATGTAATTTGTAATTTATTTAGATTGTTTTAATGCCGCTGTAGAAAAGGTTTTGCCGCGATATTCGGATTTCGCCGCAGGGCTTATGCCGTTTAACTGTATATAATATAATCCGCGTTTCGATATCGGAATTTTGATAGTAATTAACAGATCCAAACAAAGGGAAAACGGCTGATACGGCGGTTAAGCAGGTGGTGGTTTACCCGATATTAATCTGGCCACTGTTTTCTCTGACGCTTATGGAGAAGCGCATACTCAGGGCTGTTGGCAAGGATGAAGAATAAGTAATTGCGCCGAATTAATCTAAGCCCTGCTGATCTAACCATGAAGAATTGGAAACTACTTAAAACCATCCCGGTTTTTATACTTGCCTTCTTATCAATACTTGTTTCTATCCAATTCGGGGGTTGCGGCAATCAAAGCATCAGTACTATTAAAAAGTACATAAAACAGGATAATTTCCAGGGAGCGAAATCTGAGTTAACCGAGCTTCTAAAGCGCGACCCGGTGAATAACGAAGCGCTGTTTCTCATGGGCAAGACCTGCGCCCAATTGAAGGAATTCCGGTGTATGAATGAAAATTTCTCGCGGTCGTTGGAAATAGGCGACAGGTTCAGCAGGAAGATAGAGTACATAAAACTGGATAATTGGGCTTATTATTTTAATATGGCGATGGCATCGTATAGAATTCATGATTATGACAAGGCAATCACATTCGGTGAGTACGCGCTGGCTATAGCCGACACGGCGTATGCTCATTTTTATTATCCTGATTTTGAAAATGTTACGCGAATGCAACTGGTTATGGGAGAATCATTCCGGGAGCTGGGGAGAATCGAGGATGCCAACAGGTATTACCGGTTGTGCCTGGGAAATAATCCGGACCAATTGCTCTGTTTAAACAGGCTGGCGGATTATTATTATTACAAAACGGCTTATGACAGCGCGTTGATATTTTACCAGCGCATCGGCAGGATACGTCCTTATGATGAAAACGCTGCGGTACGGGCGGTTAAGTGTGTTGAAAATATTGATGGAGTGGAGGCCGCGATCGAGATGGCTAACAGCAAGCTTTCCTCATCATCGAGAAGCGCGATATTAACGCGTTATATAGTTAATCTATACCTCCGGGAAGGAAATTTCAACGGTGCGGAATTCTGGCTGGAGAATGGTTATGTCGGAGAAAAGGATTATGATTATTACTTCATGCTGGGTCAGTGTAAATACAACCTTATGGATTTTGATAGCGCGAAGCAGTTGTTTGAAAAAGCTGTGGGTTTATCGCCCACTGGAAAAGAGGCGTGGGAATACCTCCAGATAATCTATGGCAATATTGGAGATATCGAAAAATATGAATATGCACGGAGCCGGGTTAATTCTCTTCCGGGAAATGAGGATCAGTTAAAGGACTAATGGACTATAACAAACAGACATCCCTTCTATTGAGGGCTTTGCGGATCCTGGTTTTCTCTATGCTTGTTATACCGCTCTGGGTTAACAACGCCGCGGCGTTGGATATTATCTCGTTTTACCCCGCTAATTTCTCGCTTGGTTTCGAGGCTACTGATTCCATAAGAGTGGTTTTCGATGCTATTATCGATGACGGGTCAGTTGATAGTACATCATTTTTGGTAAGGGGCAAAACGAGCGGAGTCTATCGGGGGACATACCGGGTATCGGCGGATACCGCGTGGTTTATTCCCCGCTGGCCATCGACTTTTATCTGGGGCGACATGATAACGGTTACAGTTACCGAGGATGTCAGGACACCGATCAATGATTTCCTGGACCGGTCGGTGACATGGCAATTCTGGGTACGTCCTTCCGGCGGCGCAAGGGGCGCTACGGAGAGGTGGTTTGACCTTAATTCTTTCGACCCGGGCAAACTTATCGAGGTCGTCGATTTAGGTCCGGATGCCGACAGCATTCTTCATCAGCCGGACCTTGTCTCTATCGGTCCCAAGCTTGGCGGCGACAGGGTTTCGTACTGGTTGAATGAATTTTCGAGCGACCCTGATATACCTTACCGTAATCCCCGGGCTGGTTTTTTTGACCTCGATAACCAGCACAGCACGGATATAGAACCCGGCGATTTCAATAATGACGGCAGGATGGATCTTATTGTGGCCAATGAAGAAAGCGACTATTTCTATTTTATTAAAAACACCGGCGGTTCTATCCCTCAGTTCGATTCTGTTTATTATGATATAGGAGGTATCCATTTCAACAGGTTTACCACTCTCGATTATGACGGTGACGGATACCTTGATCTCGCGGGGATCAGCCCCGGGCAGAATATACTCGCGGTATTTCACAACGTCCCTTCAGGAAGCGAACGCGATTTCATAGTCGACTGGGCTGACTCAACATCTGAATTCTGGCCCAGCGACTTGATCAGCGCTGATTTTAATAATGACCGGTTGATGGATATCGCGGTTTGCGCGAGAAATGACGATGGGGAAAGCATTTATATTTACATTAACACCGGAGGTTTGCCGGGGAACCCATTCATTAGCGCCGTAATCCAGACCGGTCCCAATTCCATAACCGGGGTGGAAGCGGTAAACGCCGATGGCAATCAATCGCCTGACCTGCTTTTGTATTCCAGCCTTACCACTAACTGGCGGGCGGCTGTTATCAATAATCCCATGGGTCCTTCGACAAGCATAGATACCCTGCAGGGAATAGAACCGGGTATTCATGGTTACCCGGTAGATGCCAAAGCCGCGGATATTGAATTTAGCGGAGGCATTAATCTCGAATACGCGGTGATTACCGAACAGAACTATCTTTTTCAGTATATCAGCGGATACGATAATCCCATCATAATAGGACCCGTCGTTGGGATGACCCTCGAAGAATCACCGCCCAAATTATCCCTCGCCGACCTCGACTACGACGGTGATATAGATATCCTCGTATCCTACGAAAGCGGCAATACAATTGTTGGCTGGCGCAATCCGGACACCCTCGAGAACCTGGTTGTGGTTCCCGATACAGTG
The DNA here is from genome assembly GCA_014730345.1 of Candidatus Zixiibacteriota bacterium. Classification (GTDB taxonomy): domain Bacteria; phylum Zixibacteria; class MSB-5A5; order UM-FILTER-46-8; family UM-FILTER-46-8; genus WJIJ01. The sequence goes on from WJIJ01000019.1 coordinate 33,259, forward strand.
AATTTCGGTATCGTGGAAATAAATACTGTTGATACATTGACCTATTCCATAATAAACGCCGGCAATGAGATCGCCACCCTCGATGATATATACGGTGATGATCTTCCATTTAACGTGATTGATTTCCAGGCTGGAGATACGCTGGCACCCGGCGAGAGCAGTGATATAACGGCGGTATTCCAACCGCCAGCCTACGCTATATTCGAGGATACGGTTGTTCATGTTATAGGTTTAAGGTCTTTATACAGGTTCGAGGAAAATGTTATTTACTATGGAATTGGCGGCAAAAGGAGTTTTGGCCTTGATTCTGACACCATTGATTTCGGAGTTCAGTGCCGGGATACAGTCTTCCAGCAATTGCGGATAGAAAACTCATCTCCCGAAAACAATATGGAATTGGTTATCGATTCCTACCGGTGGAACCCGGCCGGTCAAGACCGTTTCCGGGTCAGGGGCGTGAGCTTGCCGGACACCATCCAGGCCGGGGAAGCTATAACATATTTTGTCGATTTCTTCGCCGACTCGATTTTTGCATCCTATTCGGCGTGGCTTGTTTTCGAACATAATGCCACCGGGACCGCGGGCATTGATTCGGTGTATATGACCGGCACCGTATTCTGCAATATTCCTCCCGAGGCCGACACGGTGCTTTTCACGATAAGCGAATGTTCCGATACCGCCTTGTACATTTCTTCTGAAAACTACCGCGATCCGGATAATCTCCCGCAGAACCTGAGTATTATTTCCGTGGTGGGATATCCATCCTGGGTAAGTTGGGACGGAGACACTACTTTGATTGCCAACCCCGGTCCCGAGGTGCAGGTTGATGAGGATACCGAATACTGGTTTCCGTACGTTATTACCGATGGGGCGGATACCGCTTCGTCCTGGATTGGTTTAACGCTTCTTGATGTTGAGAACGAACCTCCCGAAGTTGGTCCCCAGCTTTTCTCGATATTAGGGGATAGTACCCAGAATTTATCGCTGGAGATAAGCGACAACGATGGGGGCTGTTTAGGCTTTCCGGATATTGCTACAACATATACCAACAGGTCGCTTCAACTACTTGGTGTGCTCCAAAATTATGATACATTGATTATTGTTCATCCTGATCAGGTACCGGAAGGCGATGTGCTGGTTTGCTCGCTTATGGTTTCCGCTTTTGACGGTTTCGATTCATCCTATACAGTAATACCGGTTAATATTCTCCATAATCCTAATATCAAACCCGACCTGCGATTAATTGGACTGTCAGCGGCATCACAGCGCGTACCGGTGCGGGACTCGGTGGCGCTTACAGTTATTACCGATGTTATCCAAAACAGCTTCCCTGAAGAATATGTGATAGAACTCCGCGACAATGACACCCTGTTCGCAGAGATAAGCATGCCTCCGCTGGGAAAGGACGAAGCTGACACTGTAACGGTTAGGCGATTGATTAGTTCGCTTGGCAACCATACTATAAACGCGCGGGCGGTTATTCCCCAGGGAGCGGCAGACAGGGATACCACTAACAATGAAAGGTCAATTATCGTGGTGGGAACCGAAGGGGACGTTATCGTCAAACCAAAGCCGTTTACTCCCAACGGCGATGGTTTTAATGACCGTTTGATTTTTGATTTAACCGCGTTGTACATAGATGAACCGCAGGTATTGATTTACTCGCTCGCGGGCGTAAAATTGAAGAAACTGGATGATGTATCCGCTGATAAGTTAATCTACTGGGATGGGAAGGATGATTCGGGACTGGATCTCCCGCCCGGCGCGTATATGTTTATAGTAACGGACGGTTCTCGCAAACTGCATTCAGGTGTGATTTCCCTTGCAAGATAGACAGGTAAATGGTTTTTAAGATATTAAAATACGCAATGCTTATCTCTTCGTTCCTGCTGTTATTCACTCCGATCGTATATAGCCAGAATATGTTTGATGACAATCCGGCTGATATCGATGGCGCCGTTGCCATCTACTCCAATCCGGCTCTTGGATACTTCGTGGAAAACAGGCTGGTACTGGGTATGGATGCCAGGTATCTGGGTCTTTTGGATAACCAGCTTGGTTTAAGAAATCTCTATATTAACTATATCCCTTCATGGAGATTCCGGGGTTTCTCTTTTGGAGCGCAAACATTCAGCGCGGATATTTATAATCAAACCACCTTTGGCGTTTCTTATTCCCGTAGTTTGCTGATAAAAAATCTGTCCGTTGGCGCTTCTGTTAACATATTCAACCGGGGTTTCGACAAGGATGATTTCGATTTGATAGACAGCAATGACCCGGTTCTTGGTACCAGCCTGTCCAAAACCAATCTTGATATCACCATGGGAATAGCGTTCTTCCCGGTATCCAATGTATGCGTTGGTTTTTCTGCTGAGCATATTAATCAACCTAATATAGCAATCGATGGCGACTATTCTCATCCTGCAATGATTTCGCTGGGCGCTAAAGCGTACTTCGGTAGATTGCATCCGTCTTTGTTTCTATCGAATCTCGAATGGTACGATAATTTAACCCTGTGGGACGCTGTAAAGCGCAACAAGTACCTGCTTACATTCGGACTTGACTATGAATTATCAAACAGGTTTATAGTAGGTTCACAAATCAACCGCTCAGGTGCAGGCGTGGGAACAATGTTTAAGATTACTGATCTACTCGGCGTGGATTACAGGTATGAATATCCGGTGACCGACATTAATAAATTCGCGTGGGGTTCACACCGGTTGAGCATGGTCTTCGAATTCGATTATGTACCCGCTTACCGCCCGTCGGCCGGGATTGTTGAACCACCGGTACCCGTTTATTCTCCGCCCGAAATTGCGGTCAGCAACAGTTCCGACCTGTTTGCATTTTCGGATGTGGATAGCGTAACTATTCTGGAGCGGGAGATAAACCGCAGGCTCGATAAAGAAATCGACATGAACGAATTCGCGAAACTGAAACCTGCGGAATTGAACATAACCAGCGGAATCCTCCAGCTCGAAGACAGGTATTTCGCGGCCGATACCGTAGCGGTGAAAGATCCGCTTTCGGAGTTGAAGGGCGCTTATTCAACATCTTACCGGGGCGCCTTGAATTCGATCGTTTACGGTATCAAGGAGAAAAGGACCTTGAAAGCCAGTCTTGTAGCGGGGCCCGATAACCTCCAACGGGCGAATTCCATGTATAACCTGATATCGGGATACGGCCAGCTATTCCCGGAGAACCTTGCAGTCGTAGTGCCGTACTACAGTATAACAGATACGACCGCGGGGGATATTAATATAATGGCTATGGAACCGGTCGAAAACAGGATTGATATTATTCCCGAGGAGATGAATTTTAAAATCCTGCGGCAGAACCATAGCGGCCAGGTTTCTGAATGGGCTTTGATGATAAATACTTACGAAGATATTACCGTGAAACTGTGGAATGGAGCCGGGAATCTCCCGGAAGAGATAAAATGGGATTTGCGTGATGATAGAGGGGAACTGATTAAAGAGGGACAGTATTATTATTATCTTGAATGGCTCGAACCGGACGGGAGTACGCGTCGGTCTTTCAGACAGCAACTTACAGTCTTGCGTATCCAGAAGAGATTGTTTATAGATGTAACTACGCAACCTTCGTATGACAGATTAAAAGAGGCAGATAAGATAGATTTAATTTTGGGTCGGTAACATCGATCCGATAAATAAAATAAGGGAAATACCGGATTACGGATAAGGAGCAGGTGAATGAAAATCGGGATACTAACTATATTGATGACAGCGCTTTTATTTATGCCATTTTGCGTTTTGTTCGCGCAAACCGGTGATCAGACCGCGGATGAAAGCGCGTCAGCCATTGAGAATACAACTGTGCAGGATACTGTAGCGCAGGACTACAGCATCGGCGGAATCCTGGCAAGGGCCGGCAAGACAAGATATTTTATTTATGGAGTTCTTGCCCTGGGAGTATTTTTCATAATTTTTCAGTTTATATTGCTGACCCTCGACAGGAAAAGGTCGGCAGGATTGCGCAAATCGGATCTGGAAAAGATGCCTGTAGAGTCTATACGGAAACGCCTCGAGACCGAACCGGATTCATCGGTCAACAGCGCGCTCCTGATGCTTTACCGGGTTTATTCCTCGTCCCGGGATATCAGTGCGTTGAATGAGGAAATAAATTCGTTTCTCGGGGGCATGAAATCGAGGTTTTCAACATTTACGAATTGGATGAATTTCCTGTCCGATGCCGCTGGAGCTCTGGGTTTATTGGGTACCGTTATTGGTATGTTTACCACATTTTTCGGCGCGGATACCGGGTTTGATAACCGCAAAATACTTGACGGTATGGGTATCGCCCTTATCACCACCTTACTCGGCATTATCGTAAGTTTGATACTAAACCTGCTTACAGTACTGGTAACCAACTACCATAACCGGAATCTCGAATACGTTATGGAAAAATCGGATGAATTCCGCATTATCGCCGCCCGCAGCCAGAGAAGGGATGAAGCTCCCCGGGCGTAGAATGGAGATTAAAGCAAAATGTTGCTGAGATTGGTAGACATAACCCTTATCCTGCTTTTCGGATTTATATCCATTAGTTCTATAGAACCACGCACCAATATACGCCTGCCCGAAGCGGAATATGCCGAATTCGACTCCCAAAAACGGAGAGCGGTTGAAATTATCGGGATAGATAACCAGGGACGTATCCTTATCAGCGAAGAGAGATACCGGGTGGATAGAGAACTCCTGCTCCCCTACCTTATTCAAAAACGAGAACAATTCGATTCGCTGAGAGTAAAAATCAGGGCAGAACGCGACGCGGAGATCATAGATGTCAAAAAGGTCGCATTGCTCTGTGATTCCCTGAGAATACCCAAGAGCATCGAGGTGCGTATGCCGGAGGGAAGCAGGCGATGAAACGCAAAGGGATAATAATCCGATTAATTGACGTTGTTTTGATAATCCTCCTCGGATTTTTAGCCATTTCCGATTTCCAGGCTAAAACGCCCATCGACCTTCCCGATTTAACTCCGGATGAGGAGATTGTCAAGGAACCGGAACTCGAGGAAATTCCGATAGCGGAAGTGGTAATTGACAACGAAAACAAGTTTATTTTTTCCGTCAACCAGGCTGACACAATTATCCTCGACAACAAGGAAGACCTTGAATATACCATATATGATTTTTATTCGCGGGATACATCTATGGTAGTGCTAATCCTGCCCCGGGACAGCTCCGAGGTGCAGGCCACCGTGGATGTAATCGATATATGCGAAAAATATGAAATTCCCAGAAATCTGACATTTTAAATGTACTACGCAAAAAACGAAAATAAGATAAAGCTAATATCGGCGATAATCACGGTGATTATACTGCCGCTTGTTTACTTCGCCGTAAAAAACCAGACCCCATTCGTGTTTTTACGGCAGATGGCCGAAGAATCCTCCAGGTGGATAACAATTATGAGGCCCGAACCGCCGCCTGAACCGCCTGATGTGCGCGATGAGCTTTTACGCAGGCTGGAGAGTTTAAAGCAGAGAACCCAGCAAGCGCTCCTTGAGCGAATGGAACGATTGACAGAGGAGTTTCAGAAAAATCCGGAACGTATCCAGATTGATAATCGCCCGCAATTCGCACTTCAGCAGGACAGGCTTCGGGACGCAATCGACCGCGTAGGTTCCGGAAAGCGCGCCAACAGCAAGATACGATCCGGGGGTATAGATTTCACTCCCGGGGGAAATTATAATTTCGGAAACAGCAGTCAGGGCGGCAGTTTTTCCGGCAAGCGGGAGGGTGTTGCCCGCAAAGATGTCAATGCCGTTACCCCGGGCGATATGAACTGGGCGGAATTCGGTGATGTTAATCTCGACGATGATATCTCCAGCGACTATGATAGATTATTGCAGTGGGTTAAAAACCATCCGAAATCTCTTCCAAATGTTTTCATTAACTTGATGGAAGGCGAACGGACTGATCCCCAGACGATAATTAGGCATAAACACGCCGATATATATCTGTTAATTAATGACCGGGCCAAGCTGGTTAATATCGCTGTTGTAAACAGCGACAGCGTGGCTGTTATGATCGACCATGGCCTGGCATTGGAAATACGCAAACTTGACCTTGGCGAGGTTTTCCGGAGGAACGAGGACTCGATCATCGGTCTCGATGTCAATCCCGCTCAAACCCGCAGGAGTTTATACGAGCCGTGGTATACGGCGTTTCGATCATGGTGGGAAGGAATAAGATGAAAAGGAAGCGTATCGAATTCTATATATTGTTGGCAGGTCTAATCATCATGGTTGCCTGTTCAGGGTCTCCAAAAGAGGATACATTAAAACCGGTCGGCGCGCCTGTTACGATTGACACCGTTACTGTTTATGTCCCGATTCCCCCCGGTATCGATACTACAACAGCGATAGAAGCATACAAACTTGCCGATAAAAGCTTCGTTTCATTAAGCGAGGACTCACTCGCGGATGCGCTTTATGATGAAGGACATCAGTTGAAAATTGAGGTCGACTCGATCTGGAGCGAATATGAAAAAGCGCTTAACGAGAAAGATTCAGTTGACAATGATACAACTGGAATGGGAATGACTATGCGCGCGCTTGAACTTCATGACCAGTATGACAGGTATTATCCCTCGCAAGAAGCATCTCCGGAAGCTATTGCCAATATACCAGAGGCCAGATTTCGGCGGCTGGTAACCAATTACGAACGCGCGCGGGATATCATGGAACAGGTTATCCTTATAAATCCATATAATGACCTGTATCGAGGATTCCTGGCCACCCTGTATTCCCGGCTTGCCCAGCTCCACCGGTCCCGCGATGACCTTGAAAAATCTATAGAGTTGTATGAAAACCTTATACGTCTCAACAAGGGATACTTCCGCAACTATTACAACGTTGCCCAGGTTTATGAAGACGCCGGCGATTATCGAAAGGCCTATGAAAACTACAGGAAGGCTGAGGAGATACTGTTGGAGACCTGGCATTTTGAAACCACGGACACAAACGCGTTCAGGGTCAAGGCATGCCGTCTCGATGATTTTCCGCTTATTGAATATGCCACTTACATTTTCAGCCAGGCGCTTATGCAGGAGAGAATGTGGCGGGTCGAGAACGCGATTGTCGATTACCGCAGGCTCCGTGAAGTTTCCCGTATGGCCGGTGACCGGGAGTATGAACAGTACGCAATAGATGGTATCGCTGAACTTCAATGGGATTACGGCGATATAGCCGCCAGGCAAAAATGGCTCGAATTCTGGGATGTACGGCAGAATGATGAAGACCGGGCGGCTTTGCTTTTAAGGGATTTACTGCCGCGTTTGGATGATCCCGATGTTAGAATAATGGCCCAATTCGAGATGGGAGTTCTTGAATGGACTTCTCTAAACCAGCGTGAGCAGGCTATAACAAGGATAGGGATACTTGTCGATGAGATTGAGCTCGATGAAAATGGCGCTGTTGTCGACACGTCATATTACCGGATTATAAACAGCTATGGGTCGATGTGTTTCACCCTCGGAAAGGAATACGAAGATACGGATAAAGTAAAATCTCTCCAATACTACCTTGAATCGACAAAATACGAATGGGACCATCGCGGTTCAGGTTTGATTAACTGCATGATTAAACTTCAAAACAGACCGGAGGAAGTTGTTAGACTCGGGCAGATGGCGGTTGATTATACCGGACAGTTGAACGAGCAGGAATTGAAATTGCTTTTCCAGTTAATGATTGATTCGTACAAAAAAATTGGCGATTTCAGGAGCGCGCGTATGTATTATTCGAGATGGCGGGACTTGCAAAACATGAGTGGAGGTTAAAGAGAAGCGCTTATGCCGGGTTATAATAAAGTAATGATTGCCATACTGGGAATAATCATGTTCCCGATGGCTATATTTGCCCAACCGTCGGTTGTTCCCCATAAAGTTGATAAAGCGGTGATAACTGATAAGGTACTTATACGGGAAATTGCCGCCGAGATGTATATCACCGTTGATATTGAAACCGTGGAGAAGATGGAGATTATTGATATCACCGGGGATGGTTTCGGTAAAAATGATATCGCTAAAGTTTTTCCTTCAGAGCGATTCTTCCAGCTAAGCGAAATATCCGATGAACTCGAAGAGGAGATGGGCAGTTGGAAAAGGGAGGCCGCCGGTGGTGTTGTATTTGAGAACCTGCCCGCCGATGAATTCCGTGAGATTTACAACGGGCGGAAACTACCCCAATATCTTTTGCTGGCCAATATCGGCTATGCCCTGGAACAGATTTACGGCGACAGTTTGCCCATTGAGCTCTACTACAGCAAGGACACAACAGGAATCATATTCCATTACTGGGGTTACGTGGAAGACTCGCTGGTTTATCGTCCCGGGAAAAGGGGAGATGTAGCCAGGACTACGGCTTATGATTTGATGTATGTGTTGAAGAATGATACCACGGTTGTGGTGGATACGACGATGTACGATATAATGTTCATTTATAAAACACTGACGGACACGGTCTACCTGCCCGGTCCTGGAAAATTACCACAGGGGAGAGGGCCAATAAATGAATAAGAGCTTTTCATTTAATAGCCCTTTGGCTCTGTTATTGGCAGGTATTTGTTTTATCTTCTACGCCGCGTCTATAAAGATCGCTGTTGCGGGAGAGGTGCATGTTCAAATCGCTGAAATCAGTGGAAATGAGTTGATGGTAACCTGGAGCAAAGAGCAGTACAGCGGCGGGAAGGTGTCCATTTTAGTATCTGATATAGGATCCGGTCAATCCTTTAAATATAATGAAGGCGGTGATAAAGGATTTTTTATAGTTAATAACCTTAAATACGGTTTTGATTATAAGGTGACTGTCGAAATCGATATTAATGATGATAACTTCGGCAAAACATTCAATTTAATTAAATCAAAACCATTTGAGGAAACTGTGTTTGTGGCTCAGATGAAATTATTGGTTTATAGATATGAAGTTACCAACAAGCAATATAAAGAATTTTGCGACTCAACCGGCAGAAACTATCCCCCGCCGGTTCCCTTTACCGGATTGGGGGACTATTTCACTACCCAGGGCGAATATCCGGTGGTCAAAGTTAGCTGGTACGATGCTGTAGATTTCTGCAACTGGAGAAGTAAACAACTGGGACTGACAGAATGCTATGATGATGATTATCAATTGATACCCGGTTCTGATGGATTCCGCCTGCCGCGTATGGACGAATGGATGGATTTAGCATTTCCGGACATGGGAACACCTGGCAGAGTTTCGATCTATTCGGGAGCTTTTAATAAGGGTAGCGTTAAATCCACTTCAAGGTTCACCGAAAAAGTCGGTACCTCATCGGAGCCGAACGCGTACGGTATTTATGATATATTCGGAAATGTGTGGGAATGGTGCCAGGATGATTATATTCCCAAAATTGAGCAGGATTTCGATGTGTCCGCCGCGGAAATGAAAAAGAATCTAAAACCGGTTTGTGGAGGAAGCTGGGCCGACAATCCCGCCAGTCTCGATTTTAAAATTAGAACCTTTAATTATCCCGATAACAGGTATTCCACGGTCGGTTTCCGTCCGGTGAGGAACACTGGTTTCGAAGTTAACTAAAAAGGGAGTTGAGTGCAGCTTGAATAAAATATTCTACGTTATTCTAATCTTAGTGTTAAGCCCTTTAACAACTTTTGGACAGCCGCCGGTAATGCCAACCGAAGTTCCAGACGGTATGGTACTCGTGCCCGGGGGACCATTTTACTTCCTTAATACTCCCGACGGATACGGTTTAACGAAATATCCCGGCAATCCGGCGCGTTTGGACAGCTTTTACATAGATATTACCGAGGTGACCAATTCCCAGTATGCTGAATTTTTAAACTCCGGCAATGAAGAGTTTTACCATGATGATATGAATATCAGCAGGGATTCAATGGGCATTTTCAAATCTGATTTTGGAATGGAAGAGCACCCGGTGGTATCGGTCAGCTACAATGGAGCGAACGCCTTTGCCCGATGGGCGGGCAAAAGGCTTCCCACCGAGATGGAATGGGAAAAGGCGGCAAGAGGAAGCGCCGGCGGGGAAGATGAAAACGCTATTGGTTTCGGATATATGTTCCCCTGGGGAAATTCAGAACCGGATTCTTTGATAGCCAATTTTATCAATGGAGCGCCCTACGGATACCCGGAGACGACCCCGGTCGGTTACTACGATGGCGAAATACATGATGGTTTTCCAACAGAGGATAATTCCTCTATATATGGCGCTTATGACATGGCCGGCAATGTATGGGAATGGACCAGCGGAAAACTGATACCATTCGCCGGGGAAACTGTCCCGGACGACGTTATTGAATTGAGGGTAGTACGCGGGGGAAGCTTCAAGGATGCCGCCATGTCTTTAAGAACCACGACTCGCTCGGGTTACAGTGATTCCACCCACATGCATAATATCGGTTTCCGGTGCGTGAAAGATTTAAGATAATCCTGCTTATGTTTAGCAAAAGTCCTGCCGGGCATGTTATATCCCTGTTTATATTTCTCTCATCGTTGGTTCTAATAGGTTGCGGCGGTAAACCAAAAGATAATTATACCGCTGGGGCTGACAAAATTCGTAAGCATATTACACTGACCGGGAAACAGATCAGCGACCATTCCGTCCGGCTTGATTGGGAGTTTAAAAGGGATTTTGATTCATCATCTATCTCAATTGAGATGAGGACCGGGGATGAGCTGTATTATAAAACTATTGCCGAATCCCTGAATATGTCCATATCGACATATACTTATGATGAAATAAAGCCCGGAGAGATATATTATTTCAGGATCAGGGAGAGTTCCAGAACGGATTTCGGGAGTATGAGCGATCCATGGATTCTGCAGTCGCTATTCTCTGCTCCAATATTGAAAGAGCCGGAAGTTTTAACTGACCATGAGGTGCGACTTGGATGGGAAGTAAATAATCCGATGGCTATTTCGGTCGAGATCGAAAGGCAGGATATTGGACTTTTTAAGCGGGTGGCAACAGTGAACGCTTCCGAGAGTAGCTGGATGGATACAACCCTCGCGTCAAATCGTGATTATAAATATCGCGTAAGGTGTAAAGGCGAGAGGTACTATTCCTCTTACTCTGATATCGTCAACGTAAACACCCAACTGCCTCCGCCATCCGACCTGTCAATTGAAATTATTGACGGAGATAAAGTAGTGTTAAGCTGGATAGATAAAAGCGGTTGGGCTGACACCTTTTATGTTTATCGGAGGAAGATAAACGAAGACTTTCGACATATCCAAACCCTTCCCAGTAATATGAACCGCTTTTCAGACTTCGGTCTCGAATATAACACTTCTTATCTTTACAAGCTAAAAGCCAGGTCAGCCGGAAATTTCTCGGGTTTCTCCGAGCCCGAGGACATAACCATTAAAATTAAGAAACTGGAAAAACCTGAAGCGAAACTTGTAGGCAAAAATGCTCTCGAGCTTAAGTGGAAAAAGCCAGAGTCCTTTGTAAAGGGTTACAGGATAATCAGGAAAGAAAAGGGAATAGTAGAGGATAAAATCATTGCGCAATTACCCCCGGACAGCATTTCATTTGTTGATACAACTATCGCCGCCGGGACCCGATATATCTATATCGTCAATCCGCTTTATTCTGGCGATTTGCCGGATTTATCCAACCGGGTGGAGTATTACATCCCGGATATTTCCTCGGAAATGGTGTTTATTGGCTCCGGTTCGGTTAACCGCCGTATCGATAGTCTCGGCAGTTGGTACGGCGATAAGTATAAAAAGGTTGAAGTAAACGCGTTTTACATATCCCGGCACGAGATAACCAACCGCGAATACCAATTGTTTATCGATGAAACCGGGCATAAACCCCCTCCATCAGCTATGTTCGAGAACATGGACAATTATTTTTACGATTATCCCGATTATCCTGTCGTAATGGTGAACTGGTATGACGCCGTGGAATATTGCAATTGGCTGAGTAAACGCATGGGTTTAGAACCGGCTTATGGAAAAAACTACAAATTTATTCAAAGCGCCAATGGATATCGTCTACCCCGCGAGAACCAATTTATTAAAATATATCAGGATATGTATGGGTTAAACGGCGTCAGCGAGGAAAACGGAAATTTTTTTGGAAACAGGGATGGTTATCCGACAACTTCGCCGGCGGGAAAATTAACCGGCGGCGGGAAAGCGTATCCGGTCTGGGATATTGTCGGCAATGTTGCTGAATGGCTCAACGACAAAGTTATGGGAAGGGGACAGGAAATGCTGGAACTCCGCAAGATAATTGGAGGCGACTGGTCGACTTCGCAGGATGACTTTGACATCGAATTCACACTGACCCTTCTGCCATCGAACAGGTTCAATCATGTCGGGTTCCGGGTGATTCTGCCCGGTGATTATGATAAATAGAACCTTATAAAAAACTTGTAAATGGAGGAATAAATTAGTATGATTTTGCTGGATAAAATATTGAAAAATGGCCGATATTATTAATAGCTATTGAATCAAAATGCTCAATTTTTGAGTATTTGCCGGTTATTATGAAACCACGGAGCAGGTTATGCCGAAATCATTCGAGATATTCCGCGTTAAAGCAACTTTACCCGAAGAGCTTTCCAAGCTTTCTGAAATAGCATACAATCTATACTGGTCATGGAACCACGAGGCGATTGACCTTTACCGGCGCCTTGACAGGGATCTATGGGATGACTGCGAACATAATCCTGTGCGCATGTTGGGTATGGTCAAGCAGGATGTCCTTGCCCAGGTAGCCGGCGATGAGGGTTTTATGGCCCAAATGCGCAGGGTTTACCAGGATCTGCAGGAGCACCTGACCCGGAAAACTTGGTTTGAAATTAATTACGGAAAATTCGACACCCCGAAAATTGGCTATTTCTCCATGGAATATGGTTTGACCGAATGCCTGCATATCTATTCCGGCGGCCTCGGAATCCTCGCCGGGGATCATTTAAAATCCGCAAGCGAACTCGGAATTCCCCTTGTGGGGGTGGGTCTGCTCTATCAACAGGGTTATTTCAGGCAATATCTCAATGCCGATGGTTGGCAACAGGAGACATATCCGGACAATGATTTCTATAACCTGCCCCTGACACCCGAACTCGACGACGATGGTTCCCCTTTGCTTGTTGGTGTTCCATTTCCCGGGCGCACGGTTTACTGCCGTATCTGGCGAATCCAGGTGGGGCGGATACCTCTTTATTTATTGGATACCAATACTCCGGAAAACCAGTACCGCGACCGGAAGATAACTTATCAGCTTTACGGCGGCGATGATGAAACCCGGATTCAGCAGGAGCTGGTGCTCGGTGTTGGCGGTATGCGGGCATTGCGGGAGTTGGATATTCACGTTCATGTCTGTCACATGAACGAGGGCCATGCGGCGTTTCTGGGATTCGAGCGCATGCGGCACAGGAAAGAAGTTGATAGATTAACCACCGAAGCGGCGTACGAAGTAGTGAAGGCGGGAACTGTTTTCACTACACACACTCCGGTCCCCGCCGGAATCGATATTTTTAAACCCGCGTTAGTGGAAAAATATATTAACCGCATGCTTGATGGGGCTAAAATAGACTTCAGCGATTTCATGTCACTGGGGCGTAAGAATCCAAAAAGCCAGGATGAACCTTTAAACATGGCTTTAATGGCATTGCGGACAACATCTTTTGCCAACGGCGTAAGCAAACTCCATGGCGAAGTCTCACGTAAGATGTGGCAGTCCATCTGGCCTAATATCCCTTTACATGAGGTGCCAATCGGTCATGTAACCAACGGCGTCCATACTCACTCATGGATATCCAAGGAGATGTCGGAGTTGTTCACCCGGTACCTGGGGCCTAACTGGATAAAAAACCCTCACGACACCGGTATATGGAAATCGGTGGAACGTATTCCCGATGTCGAGTTATGGCGGATACATGAGAGAAGGCGCGAGAGGTTGGTGGCTTTTACCCGCAGGCAGTTGATAGACCAGCTCAAGCGCAGGGGCGCCAGCGCGAGAGAAATCGACAGCGCTTACGAATCACTCAATCCCGAAGCCCTCACCATCGGTTTTGCCAGGAGGTTTGCCACTTATAAGAGAGCAACCCTGCTGTTAAAAGACCCCGCGAGGCTAAAAAGCATCCTCACCAATCCGGAAAGACCGGTGCAGATAATCATTGCGGGCAAAGCGCACCCGCGGGACAACGAGGGCAAGGAATTGATACGCCAATTAATTCATTTTGCCAGGCAGGAGAATGTCCGCAAACATTTTGTTTTTATTGAGAATTACGATATGAATGTAGCCCGTTATCTCGTGGAGGGCGTTGATATATGGCTTAATAATCCGCGGCGTCCTATGGAAGCGAGCGGCACCAGCGGCATGAAAGTACTCGCCAACGGCGGATTGAACTTCAGTATTCTCGATGGCTGGTGGGTGGAAGGTTATTCAATCGATACCGGCTGGGCCATAGGCGCCGGTGAAGAATATGACGACCCCAGTTACCAGGATGAAGTCGAAAGCAAGAGCCTTTATCATGTTCTCGAAAGCGATATCGTTCCTCTTTTCTATGATATAGGAAGCGACAGCATCCCCCGCAGGTGGATATCAAAAGTGAAAACCTCAATGGCTACCTTGTCGCAGGTCTTTGGCGCGAACCGGATGGTCAAAGAATATACCGATAGATTCTATATGCCTGCTTATACCAATTGGAAAAATCTCTCAGCGAATAAATACGAACGCGCCCGCAAACTGATGGAATGGAAGGAATATATCCAGGGGCAATGGCCGATGGTGCATATTATTAAATCCAAGATGGCAAAGAAAGAAACCGAGGTCGGAACAGCCCTCAAAGTTACAGCCGTAGTCTACCTGGGTTCCCTTAAAGATGAAGATGTTAAAGTACAGATATACAGCGGACATCTCGATTCGGATTACAATGTCATCGACAGTTCGGTAGCTGACATGAAAAGCGTAGATAATCCCCAGGAAGGTCTGTATATTTTCGAGGGCTATATTCCCTGCGATGAAAGCGGTTTATTCGGTTATTCCGTCCGGGTTATGCCCCACCATCCCGATATGACCGACCATTTTGATCTGGAAATGACCCGCTGGATCGACGAGTCGGTTAAAAAACCATTCGCTAAGGAAGCGGAAGCGATCTTAAACGCCGTTTATTAAATCCAATATCGCGATTGTCTAATCTTTTGATTCTAAATCCTCTACGCATTCTGGGCAGAGGCAATAGGAGAAATCGGCTTCGGAATGTTCCTGAATATACTCTTCCAGATTACTCCATTCCCCCTGTTTATTGCGGATTTTCTTGCATGTGGAACATATAGGTATAAGCCCGCTCAATGCCCTTATCTTTGATAGAGCTTCCTGGAGATGTTTGATTAATTTCTCACGCTGTTCTTCGATTAACTTTGTGGAAGTGGTGTCGTAAATTACCCATATCTGACCCAGTATACTGCCTTCTTCACCCCTGATCAACGACGCGTGGTAGTCGATCAGTGTATGGTCTCCATTCCGGGAAAGAAGAGTTGTGTTCGAGATCATGTGGGGTATATACCTTTCGGCGAAAGACTTCTGTGCTGGTATTTCGATTATTTTGCGCGAGACACTGTCGATTATTTTTAAAACATCCTTTAGTTTTTTTCCAAATGCTTCGGATGCCTTCCAACCGGTCATGACCTCCGCGGTTTGATTAATAAAATTTATATTGCCGTCGGTATCGGTTACAATAACGCCATTACCGATATTGGACAATACATTGACCAACCAGTCATTCCTCTGGGTTAGAGCTTTGCTTTTTTTGTGCTTTCTCAAGGATATTTCTATTGTAGTATAAAGCTCTTTGGTCTCGAAGGGCTTTACCAGGTAACCGTATGGTTCTGCATCCTTGGCTTTTTCCAATGTATCATCGTCAGCATAAGCGGTTAAAAATATTACCGGGATATCATTCTCCAGGTATATTTTTTTCGCGGCATCGATACCATTCATCCGGTCATGCAGTCTTATATCCATCAGCACCAGGTCGGGTTTCAACAGCGCCGCCTGTTTGATCGCGTCCTCAGCCGTGCTGACTATGCCCATTATTTTATATCCGAGATCTTTCAATCGCTCTTCAATATTACGGGCTACTATGATTTCATCTTCGACTATAATTATGCTTGCGTTGCCTCCCAAAATTCTACTCCCTATAAGAAAAAGCGTTAGATATCCCTGTAAATACCTTCATGGTACAATTTGAAGTATTGGTATTTTCTGAATATCGCATATATTGTAGTATTTTTCCTCTTGTAATGAGATTATAGTATTTGTCTAACACCGTATTAATTTAATATATCCTTGCCCCTTGTGCAAGCTAAATTATTGGCATATAACGAGTAATACTGAATTTATAAAGTATTTTTGCCGATTTCGGTAAAAAATTTTTGTGTAATTTAATATTTATTGAAATTCCAATTATATAATAGCCATAATTTGGTAACATCGCGTAAGATGTCCTATTCCACAGATAAAGCATAAATCAATCCCATCTATTTATCATATTTTTATCAAAAGGTATTTGCGCCGATTTTGAATAAGTTTACCGGAGACAGTTATCAAAGTCAATGGCCGGAATTCCGATAAAAGTATTGATAAACCTCATTAGCGGGAATCTTAGATGAGTTCAAAACGTACTCTTTTACTCACTCATGGCTATCCGCCGGAGAAAGGCGGATCATATAATTACTTACATCGTATCCATAAAAACCTCGCTGAAAAGTGGACTGTATTAACGGCTCGTTTTCCGGGCGACAGGGCATTTGACAGAAAGCAGTTGTTTAAAATCAAGAGGAGTTTTATTTACACGCTGTTGCTCCTATTTGATGGACGCGGCGGGGCTTTATTTCCGCTTTTAAAACCGTTGATTTGTCCTTACGTATATATTTATCAGCGGACACGATATCTTCGTTTAATAGGGCATTTTTTAATCTTGATACGTTCTCTGCTTGAGATTATTATAGGCAGGTATGACCTGGTTATCTGCGGACATGCTTGTATGCCCATCGGGCTTGTCGGATATCTATCCAGGAAAATTCTGCGAATCCCATACATCGCGTTCGTATATGGAGAAGAGTTAACCGAGATAGAATATAAGGGACACCGGATCACCAAAAAGCTAATGCGGAATGTGGTTATAAGCGCCGAGCGGGTCGTTGTTTGCAGTAGCGCTACCGGTGGCAGATTATTGAAGCTGGGCGTGCCCCAGAATAGGATAAAGCTGGTTTACCCTGGTGTCGATATTGAACGTTTCAAGCCTTTTAAACCCGGTTCGGAGTTCCTCGATAAACTGGGAATTAATGGCGATAAACTGATGCTATCAGTCGGCAGGCTTATCGAGAGAAAAGGTTTTGATACGGTTTTAGATTCGCTTCCGGACATAATGCGGTCTGTTGGTCCGGTAAAATATATTATTGCCGGAAACGGACCGGACCGAAAGCGGCTGGAATTAAAAGTGAAAGAAAACGGTGTCGAAAGTTCGGTTATTTTTCTCGACGGAGTAACCGATGAAGAATTGCCCGCTCTCTACAATGCATGCGACTTATTCGTTATGCCCAACAGGATTGGCAAACAGGCCGGCGACGTTGAGGGATTCGGCATGGTATTCCTGGAAGCTTCGGCATGCGGGAAACCGGTTATTGGCGGACGTTCGGGAGGCGCGGTGGAAGCAATCGAACACTCAAGTTCCGGTTACCTGGTTCATCCGGAATCTAAAGATGAGTTTATAACCGCCGCGGTGGATATCCTGAAAAACGGCAAGGGAACAGCCTATGGCGCTAATGGCCTTAAAAGGTGCAGAAGCCAGTTCACATGGAAACAATCTGCTGAGACCATGCGATCGGTTTTGGATAGTATTTCGATATAACTGATTACCCATACTGCAATCCTTATACTGACTTCCGCGATTCCGGTATTATTGTCCCGCGTCATTCCGGCGAAATACCGGAGGGAGTGAAAGTTGGAATCTAATGGCCGGGGAGAGCAAATCCGTGAAAAACGGTTGGAAAGTAGTCCAGATTTATAAAGATCCATGGTTGTCCCCATAGAGTTTTATATCAATTTCTCAAGCCATTTCTCGCGTTTAAAATACATGAAAAATAGCACCGTCCCCGCGTATCCGGAAAAGACCATTGACCACCATACCGCCGTGTGATCGAAATCCAATAACTTCGTGGTAATTAGAATTGCGGGGATTAGCAGTATCCATGAATAAATCAGCGAGAACACCATCGACGGTTTATTATCTCCCGCGCCGGCATATATCATTTCAATTACCTTGGCTATGCCAATCGCGGGCAATGTCATAGCAAGTATCCGTATGACCTCTTTTCCCAACGACACGAGAGGCTCGGTGTCGAAGAAGAATTT
Organism: Candidatus Zixiibacteriota bacterium; assembly: GCA_014730345.1. Taxonomy (GTDB): domain Bacteria; phylum Zixibacteria; class MSB-5A5; order UM-FILTER-46-8; family UM-FILTER-46-8; genus WJIJ01. The sequence goes on from WJIJ01000019.1 coordinate 51,654, forward strand.
TACTATAAAATCCGCGCCCAGTATAAAAAACAAAGAAAACCCGGTCATTACCGCGGCTGTAAATAAAATCGATTTGTATGCTGTTTCTTTAGCCCGGTCGAATTTTTTAGCGCCGAGATTCTGCCCGGTTAATGCCGATACCCCGAGCCCCATTCCCACAACTATCATAATAGCCATCGCCGTTACCCTCATTCCGACTCCATAAGCCGCTACAACGTTGGTCCCGAACACGGTTACCATGGGCATAATCACCAAACGCGAAAGAGAAAAGCTGATTGAATTAATCCCTGAAGGAAAACCGATTTTTATCATTTGCCAGATTCGAAGCATGGAGACGCGCATCTGCCCCTTAAGATGCAACCTTACAGAAGTAAAACCTCCGTAAAATATAACTAATCCGACAATGAACGCGAAGCTCCTCGATATCACCGATGCGAGGGCGGCGCCCCGGATACCCATCTCCGGGAAAATCCACCACCCGAAGATAAGGAAGGGGTCCAGGGCCATATTCAGGACCACGCCGGCTATCATCAAGCCCATCGCCTTGTTAGGATCGCCAACACCGCGGAGGGCTGTATAAATCGTAAATACAGCGAATGAGACTCCTAATCCATACAATTGGATTATTCCATACTCGATACTCAGTTGAAGAACATTCGTCTCCGCCCCCAGCAATGCCAATATCTGCCTGATGAATATATATCCGAGTATACCGAAAAATATCGCCAGCATCCATTTCAGGAGAATAGCTTCCTTAATGGCGGCCTCGGTCGCCGGAAAATCCTTCTCCCCGTATCGCCTGGATATTAACGCGACTGAACCAGTTCCGGCTATCTGGTTGGCGGAGGAAATTACCCAGTAGAATGAAAAGAAAATTGTAATCGCGGCTACATTCTCCGGCCCCAGTTTCGCCACCCAGAACATATCCACAACATCATACAGATTTACTGCCGCGAAACCTATCATCGACGGCAGGCCCATCTTGAATATTGAACCGAAGATACTTCCTTCGGTGAGATCGTATTTGGGGGGAGTTTTGGCAGGGGATAAGTGCCCGAATTCGTCGGTAAACCTATCTCTGTCGCTTCTCAATTTTGTCCAATAACTCTTTAGATTTCTTTAAGTATTCCGGGGCATCGTGATAGTCAACTATTTTCTCCTCGAGCTTAATACCTTCCTCGAGGTTAGATACGGCGGCTTCGAGATTATTCTGGTTAAATTGCGCGAGGGCGATAAGATAGCGCAGTTCCACTTCAGCGTTTGGATGATAATAGTGAGAATCTTTAATTGCCTGCAAAAGCCTGCGATAAATATCCTCGGAATTGCCCCATTGCCCGAGCTGGGCGTAACCGTCGCCGAGCCACCAGAAAGCATAAGGGTCATTTGGGTTTATGGATTCGAGGTACTTGTACCATACATCGAACATTTTCTCGAAATCCTTTTCATTATGATAAACCCGGACAAGCGCGTAGAGGCATTCATTTGGAGAGTATTTCCCCTTTTCGACTGCCTTCCACATATACTCAATACCCTGTTCACGCCGGTCAGAGAAGAACGGTAGCCACCAGAGAACCTTGGTTTTCGCCGAACGCCAGTAATCATAGGAGCCTAATCCGTAATATACATCGTAATTGGTGGAATCGATTTCAAGCGCTTTTTCCAGTTTGCCCCTGGCGCGGGCGCCGTCTTTGAATGCTCCCCACCAATCCCCCTGGTCGGATTTATATATCCCGCGGTAACCGAGCGCGGCGCCATAATAAAAATAATCCTCGTCAGTTCCAACTTTGTCCTCCGCTCTTTTCTCCCCAAGGGTAACTGCCGAATCGATATATGCCTCAAAATCATCCCGGTATTCAGGATTTCTGTATTCGTTTATTAAACAAAGATATGTAGCCGCGATATAAAAATAGGGCATGGGAGTCCCCGGACTAATTTCAATCAGTTCTTTAAAAGTCTCTATTCCTTCAAGAAAATCCTCATTATGAACCTGTCTGATTGCCCCTATAACTATGCTGTCGACTTCGGGATTGCCGATTGCGAACGCTTCGGCGTGAACGAAAATTGCGCTTAAAATTATGAATAAACTAATTAATTTTTTCATTTTATCTGGCCTGAATATTCGTGGTTTAAAAATTTTAAAAGTATTCTCATGTTTGACAAAAAGCAAGAGTTTTATTTTCCATATAATTATACCTGATTGCCATATAACAACTTCGAACTACGAAATATTCAAGCATCATTAGCTGAATGTTATGGAATTGTTAGATTTTACTTGACACAAAAGGGGTAGATTTTTATATTAGGATAACCTAAAAAGGTTGGTTCTCTCAGAATAGAGGGATGTTCTTCTTACAGTATTAATACATCAGTAATTATTTTTCTTCTCTAACAGGGCAGGTTAGGATTTTAGAATGCAGTGGCCGTTCGTGATGGCGATTTATATCAATATTATATACGGGTTTTATATTTTGCGAGAAGGGAGGTGTTAAACCGAAGTATTCTCGTTTTCGTCATTCTAACTCATTTAATAATTAACCAAATCTTTACGGAGGTTTAAATGAAACTTTCACGCGTATTTGCTTTATCGATTCTCAGCCTTCTGGTGGTTTCTTCCTTCGCTTTTGGCGGCTTGACCCAGGAAGAACTGGCTAAAAAGATCGCCGACAATCCCAACATGTACAATGACAAGGGCGATTTGATCACCACCCCGGTAGGCCAGGAAGAGATATTTGGCTCGGGTAACGACTCCTACGGTAATACCTGGATCGATTCCGATGAACCAGGTGGTCCCGCTTATAACTGGATAGATGTAACCAGCCTTCCGGGAGCGACCCAGCTTTCTCCCGGCGATGACTGGAACAGCGGTCCTCTTGCCTTGGGCTTTAATGTATTCCAATATGGCAACAGCTACAGCAATCTCTATGTTTGCTCCAATGGCTGGACCAGCTTCACCAGTACTTTGACCACCTATTTTAACCAGCCTTTACCGTACGCGTCGGGCCCCTTTGATCTGGTTGCTCCCTACTGGGACGACCTTAATCCGAGTGCCGGCGGCCAGATGTGGTTCTGGACCAATAGCACCGACAGCGCTATCGTAGCCTGGCTGGGCGTACCTCATTATTCCAACGACGGCGCCGTTACCATGGAAATGATCATAACCGGTCAGCAGATATTCTTCATGTATGACTCTTTAAACTTCCCGGTTGCTGGTAACGGAAGCGGTACCATTGGTATGCAAAACCAGGATGGTACCGTGGGAATGCAGATTCGTTATAATACTGTATTCACCTATGACGACTATGCCGTCCAGATTGACCTGGCTCTGCCGGCCGCTGATGACATAGTCGGTGATGAAATTCTTGCCGGTATTATGTATGTCGACAGCGCGTACACTCCGCAGGCTGTCTTCACCAACGCCGGTACCAATGACCAGACCGATGTACCTGTATGGTTTGAAATCTGGTTCGGCGGAAGCATGGTCTACCAGGATGATACTACAATCGACCTTCTTTCCGGTCAGAGCGGAACTGCTACATTCATGGATTATACTCCGACCACACCGGGTTATTATGTTCTTGAAGCTTATGCCGCGTTACCGGGCGATGAAAATCCTGGCAACGACTATTGCCCGACTGATTCGACATTCGCTTATAACTTCCCGACTCCTCAGCACTTCGAGGACTTCGAAGCTAACAACGGCGCTTTCCTTGGCGACGGCGACTGGGAGTGGGGCGCACCGACCTCTGGTCCTGGAAGCGCGTACTCCGGTTCCAACGTATGGGCTACCGTACTTGGCGGAGACTATAACATAAGCACTCTTTCCGAGTTGATCACTCCGTACTTCTACCTGAGTGATGCCAGCCCGACCCTCGCCTTCTGGCATTGGTTCGACACCGAAGCCAGTTATGACGGCGGTAACATGGAAATCACCACCGACAACGGCGCGACCTGGACAATTATACCCAACCTGCCGTACACCGGTACTGCCAACTCCGCCAACCCGATTGGCAATGGCGAACCGATTATTACCGGTCATGACCAGGGATTCTGGGAATTCGTTATCGTTGACCTGAGCGCTTATGCCGGCGATACCGTACGCTTCAAATATGTGTTCGGCGCCGATGGTAGTGTAACCTATCCCGGCTGGTATTTCGATGATTTCCTCGTAGCCGGCGGTGAGAGAATTGACGTAGCGGCCCTGACCTGTAATGTCAATATCCTTACCCCGACTGTACCGTCTATCAATGGCGATATTGTGTTCGATCTCGAAATCACCAATACCGGTACTCTCGTATATCCTGAAGTCTACGGTGAGATCTATCCGACCATAGGCGACTGCGCTACTGGTCAGGTCTTTGACTTCAACCTCGCCAGACAGCTTACCGCTGATCTGCAGATCGGCGAATCCTTCGTCGGCAGATACTTCTATCATGTGGTAGATGTAAGCGGCTTAGGCTTGAGCCAGGTTGCTCTTACCGCTGATGTCGGTATGGGTGTCGATGACTATCAGGCCCAGTGCTGTGATGAGTTCCACTTCACCAATCCGTGGGGACGCAGTGGCGGCGAAGTCATTTGGGGTGACAAGTGGCTCGATCGTGAAGACGGAATGGCTCTGCCGACTGTAACCAGCCTCGGCCAGAACTATCCGAATCCGTTCAACGCTACCACCAGCATTCCGTTCAACCTCGCCGAGGAAGGCAATGTAACCATAAAGGTTTACAACCTTACCGGTCAGCTGGTTGAAACCCTTGTTGATGGTAAGTACTCCGCTGGCAACCATGTAGCCACCTGGGATGCTTCTACCGTATCCTCCGGCGTCTACTTCTACAGCCTTGAAGCGGGCGACTACAGCACCACCAAGAAGATGAATCTCTTGAAGTAATATTATACTTTAAGTAGTTTCAAATACTTGACCCCCCGTTTTCCGGGGGGTTTTTTATTTCAGTTCACCTCCGCTTCAGCTATAAATCGCGCCATTAAAAACTACTTGATTATTCGGGGGAATTTTGTATATTGAAAAGGCGTAGTAGCGTAGATATTTAGGACATAATGTATTGGTAGATATAAAATTAGAAAATTCGGAGGTTGTCGTGAAATTAGCGAAAAAAGCGGGATTAATGTTGTTGCTTTCATTGATTCTTTCAATCCCTGCTTCCTATGGGGCTGAATTGAGTCCCGGTTTGGAGGAAGCTTTAACCAATAATGGGCCTGATGAACCGGTTAAAGCAATAGTGTATCTAAAAAGCCAATTCGATACACGCCAGTTGGACCTGGAATTATCAACCCGGCAGGCAAACCGCCAGGAGCGCCACGAGGAAGTCATTACGGCGTTGAGAGACCACGCTCAATCGACCCAGGATGATTTGATCAACCTTATGGAGCAGGCCAAACTTGATGGCAGGGTAGTTGGTTACAGGCCATTCTGGATCGTGAATGCTATCGCTGTACAAGCCAACAGGGTAGGTATCGATGCCCTAAGGATACATCCTGATGTTGATAAATTAGTCCTTGACCGCGAAGTCGAATTAATCGAACCCGTAGAAAAGGGAAAAGGAACACCGCCGGAGATTGCCAGTGTAGAAGCAGGATTAAGGGCTATCAAGGCCGATTCGGCCTGGATGATGGGCTACACCGGGCAAGGCAGGTTAGTATGTAATTTCGACACCGGCGTTGACGGTTACCATCCCGCGTTGAATCAAAAATGGCGGGGATGGGACCTGCGTTATATGGGACATCCCGAATGGGCATGGTACGATTCGGTATCGCAGAGTTCATTCCCGTTTGACTCAAATGGCCACGGCACTCATACCATGGGGACAATTTGCGGCTTAGGGCAGACAACAGGAGATACAATAGGCGTAGCTCACGGCGCTCAATGGATTGCCGCCGCATGTATAGACACCGGTGGCGGTACATCGGATATTTTAGCCGCTTACGAATGGTGCGCCGATCCCGACCGCAACCCGCAGACGGTATGGGATGTGCCTGACGTTTGTTCCAACTCGTGGGGTTATTCGCCCCTTTATCATGGCGTTGAACCATGCGATGAAACTTTTTGGGATGCTATCGATAACTGCGAAGCGGCTGGTATCGTGGTAATATTCGCCGCGGGTAATGAAGGGCCCAATCCGAGCACCCTGCGTACACCGGGAGACAGGGCGACTACTGATGTGAATATTCTCTCTGTCGGCGCTATCAACGGCAATAATCCCGATTATCCCATAGCGGGATTTTCCAGCAGGGGACCATGCGATTGCACGCCCACTGCTGATACTACCTTTAAACCGGAAGTTGTCGCACCGGGAGTCCAGGTTCGTTCATCCGTACCGGGAGGCGGTTATGAAGGCAACTGGAGCGGTACATCGATGGCCTGTCCCCATGTAGCCGGAGCGGCGGCCATTTTAAGGCAGGTCAATCCCGACGCGACGGTCGATGATGTCAAATTCGCCCTGTTAAGTACCGCCGTTGACCTCGGCGAAACCGGGGAAGATAATAATTATGGGATGGGTATAATCGATATTATGGCCGCTATAGACGCATTGCCTACCGGTCCTTCGCCATATCTCTATATATCCGATGTTATCACTCCCGATGGCAATGACAGCATACCATATCCTGGTGAAGAAATAAATGGTATCGTTACTCTTACCAACAGCGGAAGCCTACCGGCGGAGGATGTTTTCGCTTTGTTAAGCACCGAGGACTCATTTGCCACCGTAACCCAGGATTCGGCTTTCTTCGGAGATATCGATTCCGGCAATGCCGCGAATAACGAGGATTACCCCTATGTAATCTCAATTTCCAATGATACTCCCGAAGGTTACGTTACCACATTCGTGCTGGATATTAACGCGGTAGACTACCGGGCGTTGAGAACCTTCAGCCTGCGCGTTGGTCCGCCGCCTGAAGGTATGATCGCCGACCACGATATCGGTGATGTTAAATTCACCATGTCCAACTACGGTCAGTATGGGCTGGCTCCCGCGAGCGTAAATCCGCAGAATGGAAGCGGATTCCGGTATCCCCAGAGCGGACAAAACCATCTATTCGAAGGCGCATTAATGATTGGTACCGGCGCGGACAGGTTGTCATCGGGAGCAAGGCATATCGATGAAACCCCCGGCGATGATTTTGTGCCGTCATCCGAGCTGGTGGTAATTGAACCGGGCGTTCGGGCTGATGAAGATATAGTTGGCTCCTATAACGACCTCAATGCCAATAATCCCATGAACGTGGAGATTACCCAGACCTCGATGGCATATGCAGTTGATCCGTTCCGGAATTTCGTGATAATCGAATACCTGGTAATCAATAATGGTTCGGAAGAATTGAGCGATATTTACGCCGCCCAGTTCGCCGATTGGGATTTCCTGGATGCTACCGCCGACCTGGGCAACTTCTCACGCGATTATAGGCTCGGCTACATGTATCAGAACCAGGGCTCTAATTACCGCGGTATAGCCGTGTTAAACGAAGAGGGCGTAAGTTCTTTCGCCTGCGTCCGCAACGACCCGGATGTTTATTATAATTTCGATGATGCCATGAAGTGGGATTTAATGACCCGCGGTTTCGATGATACAACGTACTATCCCGCCGAAGACGGTTCCATGTGTATAACAACCGGCCCGTTTAATCTTGGCCCCGGCGAGAGCGATACAATAGCTTTCGCGTATATCGGGGCGAATGATTTAAGCGACCTCGAAATCTCTGCTGATAACGCTTATATGCGTTACTGGGATATAGTCGGCGTTGATGACGGTTCTACCAATATCCCTTATGAGTTCGCCTTATCGCAAAACTACCCGAATCCATTCAACCCATCGACGACAATCGGATTTACTATCCCGGAAAATGGAAATGTTAAGCTCGAGGTTTTGAATGTAATGGGCCAGCGGGTAGCGACGGTAGTAGACGGACGCCTCCTTGCGGGACATCACAGTGTCCAGTTCGATGGAAGCGAACTTTCATCGGGAGTTTATTTTTACAGGCTTAGAACCGAATCCAATACCGAAGTCCGTAAAATGATATTGCTGAAGTAGTTTCATAAAGATGACTGAACAAAAACGCCCCCGTTGGACGGGGGCGTTTTGTATTTTGGGCATTAACAATCAGGCGAATTTAGTAACTCGATTCATCCAATTTTACCTTACCCCGGAATACCCAGTAGATACTCGATGTATATGCCAGTACTAATGGCATCCCAAGGATTGCGATAACCAGCATTATCCATAGAGTTTTCTGCGATGATGCCGCGTTGTAAATAGTTAAGCTATTAGCGATGACGGGATTGGACAGGATAAGGTTAGGGTACATCTCGATCCCGAATAAGGCCAGCAATAACAGCACGGAGGCGCAGGAGGACAGGAATGCCCTGAATTCGCGCCGGTGGTGTATTTCACGGGGTATATTGGCTATAGCAAGCATATTTAACAGCGGTACGACGAACAGCCATGGATTGGCCTGTATATTCGCCGACATTTGGGGAACATAAAGCAAAGTAGCCATAGTGGTTATCGCGTAGCTGATGATAAAAAAGATTATCGTGTTATTGATCCATCCCCTGACTTTCGATTGCAGTTCACCCTCGGTTTTCAAGACCACATAAATCGCGCCATGCATCATGAACAACGCGACTGTTGTAACTCCGACGATGAGGGCGTAGGGATGAAGCAATCCCCAGAATGTACCGATAAATTCATGGTTCGAATCCAATGGTATTCCCCAGGCAATATTCCCCAGCGCGACACCGATTAGAAGGGCAGAGATAATACTGCTTGCGCTGAAGGAAATATCCCAGAACTGCCGCCACGTTTTAGATTCCTGCTTGCTTCGGAATTCGATAGCGACCGCCCTGAAGATCAATCCCACGAGGAGAAACATCATCGCGACATAAAAACCGGAGAAGGACGTTGCGTAAACCTCGGGAAAAGCGGCGAACAACGCGCCGCCGCCGGTAACCAGCCAGACTTCGTTGCCGTCCCATACGGGGCCGATTGAATTTATCATCAAACGGCGCTCGGTATCGGATTTAGTGAACAGGTGCAGGGTGCCCACTCCGAGGTCGAAGCCATCGAGGATGGCATAACCAATGAAAAGTACGCCAACAAGCATGAACCAGATTGTATTCAAATCGAATGTAAAACTCATGACCGCCCTCCCTCTTTTTTCGCTTTTGTTTCAACGGGTCCATGTTGAATCTTCTCGTTTAAGAGGTAAATAAACAGGATAAACAGAAGAATATAGATAAATGTAAACAGCGCCATTGAAAGCCACACATGTCCTTCGCCGATACTTACCGAAAGCGCGTCTTTTGTCCTCAACAGCCCATATACGATCCAGGGCTGCCTGCCGACTTCGGCTGAGAACCAGCCCAATTGATTGGCAATCTGGGGTAGAAGCACAGAGAATACAAATATCCACAGCAGTTTCCTGTTGGTGAATAATATTCCGGTGCGCCAACCGATTATGCCTATAACCGACAGCGCGATCAATAACATCCCGATGGATACCATTATATGATAACTCTGGAATACTAAATTTACGGGCGGTCGGTCTTCTTTGGAAAATGCCTGCAAACCGGTTACAGGTTCATCGGTGTCCCAATGAACAAGGAAGCTTAACAATCCCGGGATTTCCAAACCTGTAACGTCCTCATTCTCCTCATCCACCCAACCGAAAAGATATGCGCCCGCCGGAGCTTCGGCGGGGTAATGTCCTTCGAAAGCGGCAAGTTTGGCAGGCTGGGTTTCAGCTACTGTATCCGCGCTCCAATGGCCCGTGATAAGCTGGAAAACGGAGGAGAAGAGCGCGATAACGATGGCGATTTTCATTGATGCTTTCGCGAAATCGATGTGCTTCTTCCTCAATAGATAAAAGGCGCTTACGCTTAGAACAAAAAATGCGCCCGCTTGCCACGCGCCCATGTAAACGTGGCTTATCCGGTCAAGGAAGGAAGGATTGAAAACAACCTGCCAGAAATCGACGATTTCCGCCCGGACACCATTAGCCGTTTCTACGATATGATGACCCGCCGGGGTCTGTTGCCATGAGTTAGCCACTACTATCCATATCGCTGAGAAATGCGCCCCGAAAGCGACCATGATAGTTGCGAAAAAGTGGGTTCTCGGTTTTACCTTGTCCCAGCCGAACAGCAAAATAGCCAGAAATCCCGATTCGAGGAAAAAGGCGAAAATTCCTTCAGCGGCAAGCGCGCTTCCGAAAACATCGCCGACGAAACGGGAGTAAGTCGCCCAGTTGGTGCCGAATTGGAATTCCATAACAATTCCGGACGCGACCCCCAGGGCGAAAATCAATCCGAAAATTTTAACCCAGAAGCGAGTCATTTGATGATACAATTCGTTCTTGGTTTTTAAGTAAGTTCCTTCCATGATGACCAGGAACAGCCCTAATCCGATACTTAATGGAGGGAAGATGTAATGGAATCCAACCGTATAACCGAATTGTATCCGGGAGAGAAGTTCGTAATCCATTTTACTATACCCCGTAACTGAAAATAGTATGTATTATTCAAAAGGTAACATGTGTAAGATTTACATATTTTTGTCTTATTCGTCAAGAATTATTGTAGTAATTTATCAGGGTTTTAATTTTAAAGCCTTATGATTGATTACTAAAAAGTCAAGATTAGTTTAAAAACTTTGAACAACAAGATTAAATCATGGTTTTATATAGGATATATTAATCTGTTGAACTCTGTAGAAAATTGGAAGGGAATACTATGACTGATAAGGAAAAACAGGAAATAAAAAAGGCGATAGAAGTTGAAGACCAGGAATGGTTGGAAGCTCTTGATTATATAGTCGATAAGGACGGGCCGGAACGCGCCCAGAGCCTTATGGCCAAACTAATGGCCAGGGTGCAGATTTTCGGAATTCACTCCCTTTGTCCGGGTAATACGCCTTATATAAACACGATTTCTAAAGAGCATCAACCGGAGTTTCCCGGAAACCGTGAACTCGAAAGGCGGATTAAAAGCATCAACCGATGGAATGCCATGGCTATGGTGGTTCGCGCTAATCGGGTGGAAGACGGGATCGGCGGACATATTTCTACTTACGCGTCTTCAGCTACCCTTTACGAGGTGGGATTCAATCACTTTTTCCGGGGAAGAGATAACAATAAGCCGGGGGATATAATCTATTTCCAGGGTCACGCCGCTCCCGGTATTTACGCCCGCGCTTTTCTTGAAGGAAGGCTAAGTGAGAAGGACTTGGAAAACTTCCGCAGGGAATTAAATCCAGATGGAGGATTGTCATCGTACCCGCATCCATGGCTGATGCCTGATTTCTGGGAGTTTCCCACGGTTTCCATGGGACTCGCTCCCATAATGGCGATCTACCAGGCGCGTTTCAATCATTATCTTAATGACAGGGGGCTTCTGGATACCTCAGGTCAAAAGATTTGGGCATTCCTCGGCGACGGGGAAATGGATGAACCGGAGTCTATGGGTGCGATAACATTACCGGCGAGAGAAAAGCTCGATAATTTGATTTTTGTCATTAACTGTAATTTACAGCGTCTTGACGGTCCCGTGCGCGGCAACGGTAAAATCATCCAGGAGTTGGAAGCCGCTTTCCGTGGAGCGGGATGGAACGTAATCAAGGTTATCTGGGGTGATGACTGGGATCCCCTTCTTGAGCGGGATAAGAACGGCCTTTTAGTCAAGCGAATGGGCGAGATAGTAGATGGACAATCCCAAAAATACGCCGTTTCCAAGGGCGATTTCATCCGTGAAGATTTCTTTGGCAAGTACCCGGAGTTAAAGGAAATTGTCAAGGATTACAGCGATGAGCAGTTGCGGACTCTCCGCCGCGGCGGTCATGATCCCGAAAAAGTATACGCGGCTTATAAAGCGGCAGTCGGGCACGAAGGCTCTCCCACCGTGATTCTCGCCCAGACAATTAAAGGCTACGGTCTCGGCGAAGCGGGAGAAGGGAAGAATATTACTCACCAGCAAAAGAAGCTGAATGAGGATGAGCTTAAGTCTTTCCGTAAAAGGTTTGATATTCCCATACCTGAAGATAAGGTTGCCCAAGCCCCGTTCTATCGTCCCGATGAAAACAGCGAGGAGATGAAATACCTGAAGGAAACCCGGAATAAACTCGGTGGCAGTATACCGCAAAGAAAATTAACTGTCAGGCCCATTGAAATGCCCCCGGAGGAATTATTCAAGGAATTTTACGAGGGCTCAGGCAACCTTGAAGTTTCGACAACCATGGCGTTTGTAAGCATTCTTTCGAAATTGCTGAAGGATAAGGGCATTGGTAAAAACGTAGTGCCTATCGTTCCCGATGAAGCACGCACCTTCGGAATGGAATCGTTATTCCGGCAGGTGGGGATTTATTCGCACTACGGCCAACTCTACGAACCGGTCGATAAAGAGAATCTGCTATATTACCGTGAAGATAAACAGGGCGCGATATTAGAAGAAGGAATAACCGAGGCGGGTTCGATGTCCTCGTTCATAGCCGCCGGCACAGCCTATGCCACACACGGAATCAATATAATACCATTCTTCATTTATTATTCCATGTTTGGTTTTCAGCGGATAGGAGATTTAATATGGGCCGCCGGAGATATGCAGGCGAAGGGTTTCCTGCTCGGAGGAACTTCGGGGAGGACGACTCTTGCCGGGGAAGGGCTCCAGCACCAGGATGGCCAGAGCCACCTTTACGCGCTCTCGGTGCCCAACCTTCTTGCTTATGATCCAGCCTACGCCTACGAAATCGCGGTTATAATCCAGGATGGTATCAAACGGATGTACGCGGATCAGGAGAATATTTTTTATTACCTTACCCTTGGCAACGAGCCCTACCAGATGCCGAAGATGACGGATGGTTTAAAAGATGGGATACTCAAGGGTATATATAAGCTGAATAAGGGAGAAGGCTCCGGGAAAAATATGAAAGTTAATCTACTGGGAAGCGGCGCCATTCTAAATGAAACACTGAAAGCCCAGAAACTTCTCGCTGACAACTACGATGTTGATTCCGATGTTTGGAGCGTTACCGGTTACAAGCAACTTTACCGCGATGCCATCGAAACCGAGCGGTGGAACAGGCTCAATCCGCAAAAGGAGCCCAGGGTTCCATATATTAGGCAAGTATTGAACGGCAACGGCAATCTTTGTGTAGCCTCGACGGACTATGTTCATGTCCTGCCGCTTACGATATCCAAATGGCTGCCGAACAGGATTGCCACGCTGGGCACCGACGGTTATGGCCGGAGCGACGGGCGCAAACAACTCCGCGATTTCTTTGAAGTAGATCATCGTTATATAGCCTTGACAACCCTTCTTGAGTTAGTCAAGGAAGATAAACTTGACAGGACCGTTATTGATAAAGCTATGAAAGAGTTGGAGATTAATCCGGAGAAGCTGAATCCGCTTGTTGATTGATACTTGCGATTACTTATAATCGGCCGGATTTATCACCCGGCCGCTTTACGCTGAGGTAGAATCTGGTTCGAAGAATAATGGAAGCAAAATGTAATATCTTAAAAAAACGGTAAAAGGACTTGACATGTTTTAAGTAATGATTTATAATGACCGACCAGTCGGTTATATAAGGCGATCATAGCAGGATTTAGGATTAAAATATTAAGAGAAATAAATATGTCACCTCGCATAGTTAACAAGCAGGCTAAAAAGGAAGCGATTATACAGAAAGCAACGGAAGTTATCTCCGCAAAGGGGATTTACAGTTTTAAAATGAGCGATGTCGCCGATGCCGCTGATGTGGGCAAGGGAACCCTTTATGAATATTTCAAAGACAAGGAGGAGTTGGTTACGGCTTGCTATGTCTACTTTTTGGATTCCTTTATTGATATTGCTGATAGCGTTGATTTGAAAAATTCGGCGAGAGCCAATTTGAGGTCTTACATTTCAGTTCTATTCAAACATTTCTCGAAAAATATCGATAGCGTGCACATAGCGTTTGATTTCTGGTCGCAAGCGCTTCAATCAAGTGATAACAGGCAGTATGTTAAATTAATGACCAAGGCATACAACGATTTCGTAGCAGTGCTTATCCGAATTATAAAAGACGGAATCAAGAAGGGTGAATTCCGCGCGATAGATGTGGAAAAATACGCCGCCGCGATAGTAGGCATGCTTGATGGAATTCTATTCCAGGGCGTTATGGGGATTAATGATATAACTGATGCAAAATGGCCGAGAGTAATTAGCAACATGATTTTGAATGGTCTCAGCAAAACCGGGTGATAGATAAGTGAACAGGAGGAGCAGATTGAAGAAGAATATTGTCATAGCTGTAATATTTATATCTCTAATCATAGGGAAAGGCTATAGTTACGCCGAGGACGCGAAAGAGATAGTGGACAAAGCCGACAAGCATTTTCGGGGTAATACAAGTTATAGCGAGATGAGTATGAAGATAGCGCGTCCAGACTGGAGCCGTGAACTCGGAATGAAAAGTTGGTCTAAGGGACGAGAGCTGTCATTGATTATTATAACCGAACCAGCCAGAGATAAAGGAACCGCTTTTTTGAAAAGGGGAAATGAAGTATGGAACTGGGTGCCGCGGGTTGAGAAAGTTATTAAGATTCCTCCTTCGATGATGCAACAGTCATGGATGGGCAGTGATTTCACTAATGACGACCTTGTGAAGGAATCATCGATTGTTGAAGATTATTCCCATGAAATAGTCGGCGATTCGGTTATACAGGGGCGGGAATGTTATAAAATTAAAATGACTCCTAAGCCGGAAGCGCCCGTAGTTTGGGATAAGGTTTTGTTGTGGGTAAGTAAAAAGCACTACCTGCAAATGCGTGGTGAGTACTACAATGAGGATGGTGAACTTGAAAATACCATGATAATGACCGATGTAAAAACCCTCGGAGGAAGGCTCATTCCGGCGATCATGACCATGATCCCCGCCGATGAACCGGGGAATAAAACGGTTATAACTATCCATGAAATGCAGTTCAATCAACCGATCAATGATTCCTTTTTCTCCGAGCGTAATATGAAAAAGATGAGTAGCAGGATTTAGCGGTCAGTATTATGAATATGTACTTAAGATTAGCATGGCGGAACATCTGGCGAAATAAAAGGCGGAGCATAATATCGATCGCGTCGGTGTTGCTGGCGGTATTAATTGCGCTTTTTATGCGTTCTATGCAGAAGGGAACCTACGCCCGGGCTATTGATAACGTTGTGTCATTTTATACCGGATATATCCAGATTCATAATCCGGGTTACTGGGATAAAAAATCACTTAATAAAACATTCGCGGTTCAGGAATCGTTAATAGAAAACGTTTCCTCGACAGAGTATGTAACCCATGTAACTCCCCGCCTTGAAGGTTATGGATTAATATCGGGCGGCGAACGTACTGACGTCGGATTGGTGATAGGCATTAATCCCGAAGTTGAAAACGATATGACCGGTTTAGAAGGCAAACTTATAGAAGGCGAATATCTTCAACAGGGAGATATGGGAATTATGCTCGCCAAGGGATTAAGCGACCATCTCGACCTCGGGATTGGCGACACGGTGGTGATACTCGGGCAGGGTTACCATGATATTATGGCCGCCGGTAAGTATGAGATTCAAGGTTTGATTGAATTTCCTATAAAGCAATTAAACAATACTATGTCATACCTTACGCTTGAAGAAGCCCAGTATCTATTTGGAGCGTACAACAGATTAACATCGCTCTCAATAATGATCGAAGGGGAGGATAAACTCGATGAAGTGATGAATAATCTCGGTAAAAAATACAGCGAAGACTACGAGATTATGAGCTGGAAGGAAATGAGTCCGGAACTGGAGCAGGGGATAGAAGCAGATAACGCTTCCGGCTTGATTATGTTGTTTATACTTTACATGGTGGTAGGTTTCGGGATATTAGGAACAATATTGATGATGACCATGGAGCGCACCAGGGAATTCGGGGTTTTGATCGCGGTAGGAATGAAGCGCGGTTACCTGAGGCTGATAACATTAATAGAGAGCATCTTCCTGTCTTTTGTGGGAGTAGTGCTGGGAACTATTCTCTCGGTGCCGATTCTCGCATATTTCCGAAGCAATCCCATTTATTTCACCGGGGAGCTTGCCAAATCGATGACCGAGTTCGGTTACGAACCGATACTGGCGTTTACCCTCGCGCCAGGTATATTTCTATGGCAGGCGGTCGTTGTTTTTATAATAGCTTTCATAGCGGCATTATATCCATTATGGAAAATTACCCGGTTGGATGCTGTCGACGCGATGAGGTCGGTATGATTATGAATTATAACAGGGGAATGATAATATGATTTGGTCGATTGCCTGGCGTAATGTCTGGAGGAATAAAAAGCGGTCAGCGATTATACTAACCGCAGTTGCTTTTGGTATTTGGGCTGGATTGATGAGCAACGCTATTATGCTGGGAGCGTCAAGGCAGATGGTTAAATCAGCGATAGAAACCAGGACCTCGCATATACAGGTCCACCGTGAAGGATTCCGTGACCACCACGAAATTGATTTGATGATTCAGGAACCGGATAGCGTGACAAGTGTAATTAAATCCATTGAAGGCGTTAAGGCGATTTCGGTCAGGTCAGTTTTAACCGGGATGTGCCGTTCGCCGGAGTCCGGTACCGGGGTTACTTTATTCGGAATCAAGCCCGAGGATGAAGCGCGGGTTTCGGCAATAGAAGATAAACTTGTTGACGGTTCATTCTTCAAGGATGAATATCGCAACCCGATTATTGTTGGCGATGACCTTGCTAAAAAACTCGATGTCGGCGTAGGAAATAAAATAGTAGTTAACGCGCAGGACCTCGAAGGTTCGATCGCGGGGGGCGCTTTTCGTGTGGTTGGCATCTTTAATACAGTCTCTTCTGAATTCGACAAATCGAATGTGTTCGCTCTCAGGAATGATATTGACGAGATTTATGAACTTGGCGGTGGAGTCCATGAGATAGCTGTTATCCTGAATAGCAACGACATGTTGAAGACGGTTGATGAAAAACTGAAAAATAGTTTATCAAATCTCGATGTGGCGACGTGGGAAGAGATTGAACCGCAGATGTCGATCTTAACCGGCACCCAAAAGCAGATGTCATACATTTTCATAGGGATAATTCTACTTGCTCTTGTCTTCGGTATCACTAATACGATGTTGATGGGCGTGCTGGAACGAATAAGAGAGCTTGGCGTCGTACTTTCGCTGGGCATGAACCATTTCCGGATATTCTACATGATTCTCCTCGAAACGATATTCCTGTCGATTATAGGCGCGGGAGGAGGGATGCTGGCGACCGTAGGTACCATCGCTGTCGCGGGGAAAACCGGTATCGATCTATCTATAGTCTCAGCCGGCCTTGAGGCTTTCGGGATGAGTACCATGCTTTATCCCTATCTGCCCGCGGGGGAATATCCTGTAGTCGCTCTGATGGTCGTAGTTACCGCGGTTGTAGCGTCAATATATCCGGGCATAAAAGCAATCAGACTCAACCCGGTGGAAGCGATTAGAACTTATTAATTATAAAGGAGCTTGTCGTGGCGGTAATAATGAGTGAAAAGATATGTAAAACGTACAACGACGGCGGCGTGCCGGTGAAAGCGTTGAAGGATGTCGATATGGAAATAGAGGATGGTGAATTTACCGCTATCGTTGGTCCATCAGGTTCAGGTAAAACTACATTGCTGAATGTGATTGGAGGTTTAGATACTCTGACCTCAGGGAAACTACGGGTAGGGGATAAGGAAATCTCGGAGATGACCCCTAACGACCTTATTGAATTCAGGTTGAACAATATCGGATTCGTTTTCCAGGCCTATAATCTTATCCCGGTGCTGACCGCTATAGAAAACGTTGAGTTCATAATGTTACTTCAAAAAGTATCAAAAGAGGAAAGGCGCGGGAGGGCGCGGGAATTGCTTAAATCGGTTGGATTGGAAGATATGATTAACAGAAAACCGATAGAGCTTTCCGGGGGACAGCAACAGAGGGTAGCCGTCGCCCGCGCGCTGGCATCCCGCCCCCGTTTCGTGCTAGCTGATGAACCGACCGCCAACCTCGATACCGCGTCCGCCGAAAACCTGCTCGATATCATGGAGCGCATGAACGATGAACACAAGATGACCTTCATTTTTTCCACCCATGACCAGCGGGTGGTCAGGCGCGCCCGCCGGGTTATCACTTTAAAAGACGGGCAGGTCGATACCGATGAACGCAAGGGGGAAAATGGGTGATACGTTTACTCCTCTCCATTTTAATATCAGTATTCGCCGCCTTACCTGTCTATGCTCAATGGGGAGACCCCTACAGCTTCGGCGGGTATCTAAGGATTACGCCCATGGTCTGGAAACCGGCTTCCTATTTCACCAGCGATGAGAATTACGAGGTAATGAATATCATTCTCACCCGGCAGAATTTCAGATGGTACCCTACAACTAACTTCACATTCGGTTTAGAGCTTAAAAGCAGGATTTACCAGGGCGGTTCAATTTACCTGCTAAAACAAACCGCCAATGTTTCATCGTTGGGCGCGTCATATTTCGATTGGGATAAAAACTGGCTCGAAGAAGATGAAGTATTAATCAACAGTACCATCGACAGGGCATGGCTGAAAGTATATTTCGGTGATTTACAGATAGACCTCGGACGGCAGAGGATTGCCTGGGGAACGAATCTCGTATGGAACCCTGTTGACCTTTTCAATCCCTCCAACCCGATGGATTTTACCAATGACGAGATGCCTGGTACCGATGCCGTTCGCGCGCAATACTACCTCGGTCCCAACTCTAAGATTGAAACCGCTGTTGCTCCTCAAAAAGAAGAGGATGAAACGATCGCCGCCGGTTTACTCCAGATTAATTTGTGGGATTATGATTGGATATTTCTTGGAGGAAGGCGTTATCAGGAAACCGTATTCGGATTCGCCTGGGCCGGCAGTATTCTTGACGGCGGTTTCCGCGGGGAGTTTTTGTATTCCAAACCGCGGAGATACCTGAATGATTCCGGTGGTTATCTCGTCGCCAGTGTCTCCGGCGACTACACAATGAAAAACTCCCAGTATTTTCACGGGGCTTTGCTCTACAACGAGAGGGGTACAACCGATGATGCCGGCGGATTCCGTCAACTGCTGGCATATATGCGTGGCGAATTGACTCCTGCGCGCATTTCATTATGGGGAGAGATAGCACGTGATTTGACACCGCTGTTACGGGGAGATATCGCTATGATATTCAACCCCTATGATAACTCGTGGTACCTGAGCCCCAATTTTACCTACTCTTTGATTACCGATCTGGATGTTACCGCGATGGCTTTGATTTTCGGCGGTGATGATGGCACCGAGTTCGGCGACACCGGCAATATCTACATGATGCGCTTCAAGTACTCATTTTAATCTCGTCGAGTTTTCGCTTTTTTCCTATGTAAATATAGAAATAATTTCTCTTGACAGATTCTATAATCCGGGTTATGGTTGTTTAGCCAAAAGGTGGGGGCTGGAACCATGAAAAACGTGAAAGCCAAAATTCAGCTAATATCCTGTATTCGGGGGGGGAGTTTTTCAATTCTTGAGCGCCGCCTCCTTTTTACCCTGTAATATGTATTATCTTACTATTTGACAATTAATTAACCATATTCGATGGAGGCGCTATGCGCTGTAAGACTATATTAATAGTAATCTTTGGTTTAATGATATTTAATTTAATATCATTTGGATCTGCCTTGGCGCAACCCCAATCTCAGATGGAGGTTTTTGCATCAACCGATTATTCATTGCCTGTAGAAAGCGAAGAGTTTACTTCCGCCGCACGATATGCCACTATAACTCTTGATTTTGATCGTACCGATAAAATCGCTATCCCTGGAACATATGACACTGAAATAAAGCCATACAATTACGACTGTAATTCATGGAGCGAAATGGTTTTTGCTTCGAACTGGGCTACAAACGGCGAATACCACATAGCCTATCCTACGGAAGATTGTGGGAGTGCCGGTGATCAAACCATGGGAATTGATATTACTATTAGTAGTGAAAAAGGGCATTTTGTTAATATGGAGCCTGGATTCACTTATTCAAGTTCAATGCCGGAAAAAGAGTAACCTATATCCAATTGCCCTCCGGGTTTCCCGGAGGGCAAACTTTAGAAGGTAAGAATAATGTTATTAATACGAACAATTACATTTTCCTTTATAATTCTTTTATCGGGAATTGCGTCGGCCGGTGAAAATGTTTGGACATCCAATGGTCCCTATGGGGCATCATCGAAAGCGATCGCCTTTCATCCTGAATATCCACAGGTAGTATTCACCGGGACGATATCTATGTCCGTTTTTAAAACGATAAATGGCGGTAGAGATTGGGAGAGAATTAGCGATGATTCTTTAAATAGTTCAGTTTGGGATTTAGAAATCCATCCCGTTGCTCCCGATACAATGTATCTTTGCGGGACAAGGGGTATCTATAAAAGTGTTAACGGGGGATATGATTGGTTTGGAATTAGAACTGATAATGTGTACAATACTATAGCGCTCCACCCGATTCAACCAAGCATACTTTTCGCAGGAGGCCCCTATTCATATATTTCAAAAGACGGAGGAAATACATGGAACAGGTTGATGGAGGAGAACGTTTTAATTAAAGATATCGAAGTGAGCCCCCATAGTTCAAATACAATTTTCGCGGTAACCAGTAAATTTTATTTGGGTAAAGGAGTTTTTAGAAGCGATGACAGCGGGGACACGTGGCGTAATATCCACAACAACTTAGACTACAGCCACTCGCCAGGTTACTCAATCGATTTCGATCCGCATGATTCGCTTACTATCTATATTTCCCGTTTATCCCTCCCCTATGAGGGTGAGTGGATTGGTCTGAATAAAACTACTGACGGAGGGGAAACCTGGATGGATATAACTCCTTCTGGTCTCACCGAACCATGGATTCGCGATGTGGAGGTCCACCCCCTTATTGAAAACATGGTTTTTGCCGCGACAAGCCATGACGGTGTATGGATGAGTTCTAACGGCGGAAGCAATTGGGAAATCAGAAATGAACCATCTGCAGGGTCGCCAAGCACACTTGAGTTTAGTGGTAGCGGCTTGGATTTGTTGCTGGGAAAATATCATTCCGGGATTTTTAAGACTACCGATAACGGAAGAACTTGGGTTTCCTCAAGTAATGGTTTGAGCGAAGGCCCGATAAGTAGTATGATATTTCATCCCCATGAAGATGATAAGCTTTATGCCTTAGGTGGGGCCGGATTGTTTTCCAGTAATAATGGTGGCTCGAATTGGAGTCGAGTTGAAATAGGAATTGAGGTGAGTCATCTTTTTAAGCCAGGTGTTATCCTGTCGGATACTATCGGTAGCGGTAGAATCTTTTTGTGTCTTAACGCCTGTGGTTTGAATGGATGGTATAAAGATGGTTTGTTTCTTTACAGCGAGAACTGGGGAGAGAGTTGGACGGAGTATAACCTTGGTTTGCCGGATTCGATATTCTACACCTGTATGGATATAGCCTACTGCCCGGGCAATCAATACAAAATCTACCTCACAGCAGCCGACTCCGGAGTATATTATTGCGATGATTTGGTCAGCGGTTGGCATAAATGCGACGATGGCCTTCCGCAAGCGCCTAATTTCGGATGGTACAAGATAAGGGTTAATCCGGGAAATCCGGATGATATATATGTTAGTTCCGGATTCGGCGATGTATTCCGTTCGATAGATGGAGCGCAGAGCTGGCAATTTGTTACGGAGATGCCGGATATGGTTACCGAGATCGCTTTTAACCCTATCAATCCATTGACTCAGTATATATCTTCCTGCGCCGGTTTATATAAGACTACCGATAATGGCGAAACCTGGGTAAACCTCTCCGAGGATTGGATCGAAAAAGAAGTTTACGGAATTGTTTTCAACCCCCGAAATCCCTCCGAATTGATCATCTCCTCATTTGCGCATCGCGTCGCCAAAAGTACGGATGGCGGCGATACGTGGCATACGATGAATGATGGTTTATTATATAGAAGTTATTTCGTTCCGAGAAATATATTCGTGTCACCCCACGAAGATGAAAAGTATTACCTGACTTCTGACATGGGAATCTGGGAATATAATAGAGTGCAAACCCCTGTTGACGATAGTTATATTGATTCAATTCAAGATCCACTAATACTGACCAGCTTCCCCAATCCATCTAACAACCAAATATTAATAGAGTACCGAATAGAAACGGGCGGTGATGTGAAACTTGAGGTATTCAATGTAAAAGGGCAACTTATTACTAAATTAGTCGAGGAGAAACAAACGCCGGGTACGTATACAGTGAGTTGGGACGGCATTGGTTTTTCATCCGGAGTTTATTTCGCTAAACTGAAAACAGGGGAGAGGACTTATACGCGTAAAATGGTGATGACTAAATAAGGATTTGGATATCAATTATCTAAATGCGCGAATTTGCCCTCCAGGTCCACCTTGCTGGTAAGATACGTTTTCAATTCCTCGAGGTACTTGTCGCGGGCTTCCAGATGGGTAACCTTCGTTTCCAATAATTCCCGCTTGGATATCTGCCCGTCGCTAAAACGCCCCTCAGCTATTCTTACCCTCTGGTAGGCGAGTTCTATCTGCTGGCGCATTATATCCAGCCGTCGATAACTGACATCGAGATTATTAAGCAGGTCAACGATTTCCGCCCGCGCCTGCTGTTTGGCCCGGTTGTATTCTAATTTCGCCTGCTCCGCCTGGATGCGCGCCGCTTTCAACGCCGCCGAGGATGAACCGCCGTCCCAAATAGGATATGAAAGATTCAACGAGATTCCCCATCCGCGGGTGTTGATATCCTCCACCACGCCGTCGGTTTTAACTTCGCCCTGACCGGTGGAGTAGTCGGCGGTCAAATCGCCGGTGAGGCCATGCCCGGATGCCTGGTAATCCGCCTGGCGTTTGGCGCGTTTGTATTCCAGGTCCGCCTTCTTTATCGGCAATGATTCGTTCCACGAGTTGGAGTACGCGCCTTTTTGTTGTTCGGTGAGATGTTCTTCTACCGTCGGTTCTATCAAATGCAGTTCTTCATCGACATCCCGGTCCAGCAGTATCGCCAGCGCGCGTTTCTTCTCGCTTAAATCAGTTTGAATGTCGAACAGGCTCAACTCGGCGTCCAATCTCTCCGATGCCGATATCAGCCACTCCTCCTCGGATATAACTCCGTCCCTCTGCTTTACCGAATCGACCGCGGCTTGAATAACCGCCGCTTCGTATTTGTCTTCCTGCATCCTGGTTTTCGCGGTCAATTGCAGTACTCCTATGTATTCTTCAATAACCTCCTTTTCGAGGGCGATCTCTTCTTCGATACGCGCTATTTTGGCGATGTCATATTCAATTCCGGTTTCCCTTAGATTGTTCTTCGATTCAGAAGGT
The DNA here is from genome assembly GCA_014730345.1 of Candidatus Zixiibacteriota bacterium. Taxonomy (GTDB): domain Bacteria; phylum Zixibacteria; class MSB-5A5; order UM-FILTER-46-8; family UM-FILTER-46-8; genus WJIJ01. The sequence goes on from WJIJ01000019.1 coordinate 75,062, forward strand.
TTTAAAATCGGTTGCGTAAACCTGAAGGTAAAGTATCCCCGCCGGGTTATTTCCTCGATGAAATCCTCGGTTGTTGTCCGTGTATTCGGGTAGCGGTCTTCGCTGGCGAGGAGGTTCGCTGTTATAACTACATCCCCGCCGGTGAGTAATGCCTGTTTCAATTCGATAAACGTGTTCACGCCGAGGTCGCGGGTTTTATAAAGCTGTTTCTGAGTGGAACCGCCGAAGAAACGGTAGGACTCATCCACCGAATATGCCGGCACTGAGCCTTTGATCGATATCTCCGGGAGATAAAAATTTATCCTGCGGGCGAAATAATTCTGTTCGGCTACTTCGAGATTTGCCTTTATCATCTCTCCGCGGTCGGTACGGTGCAGTGCGGTGTTGATTGCCCTGTCGAGAGTAATCGTGGTTTGCGAATAAACTAATGAGGGCAATATCAAAAATAGGTAAATTAAAACTGCTATACCGGTTCTATCCATAAATCAACCTACTCGAATCTTAAGGCTTCAATAATATCGATTTTCGATGCTTTGTGCGCCGGGTACATCCCGAATCCTATTCCTACAATGGTGGAAACGCCTACGGCGAGAATTATGGAGAAAATCGATACCACCGTTGGCCACCCGGCATACAACGAAATTCCTCTTGATATAAACAATCCCAATGAAATGCCAATTATACATCCCAGCAGGCATATCGTAACCGCCTCGATTAGAAATTGTTTCAATATATCCGTTCTTCGCGCGCCGACGGCCCGGCGTACTCCAATCTCGCGGGTTCTCTCCAATACCGAGGCGAGCATGATATTCATAATACCGATACCGCCAACCAAAAGCGACAGGCTGGCGATAGCCACCATAACCATATTGAATATCTGCTGGGTTTTCTCGGTCTGTCGAAGGAGCGATTCTGGTACTATGATATCGTAATCATCAACACCGCCGTGCCTGCGCGCCAGGATGCTTTCGATAAGGTGGGTAGCCGCTTGCACGTATTCAAGATTTGTTACCGAAATCGTCAGTTGGTCGATTTCGGGGATGTTATACTTGATCTCCTCTTCTTCATCGTTGTTGTTGCGTTCAAGTATCCATTCCCGCTCGATTTTTTTCTGGGCGGTACTCAATGGTATATAAACATCCTCGTTCAGGTTTTTCAGCTCCAGACCTTCAACTTTACCCCGGCCGATATACTTATCAGCCATAATCCCGACCACAGTAAACTCCAGATCGCCTACGCGCACTATCTCACCGATAGGATTGCTGAACGCGAACAACTCCTTTTTGGCATGAGCACCGAGCACGCAGACCTGGCTGAAATCTTCCATGTCCATGTCGGTAATGAAGCGGCCGCGTTCAACTTCCACCGATGATGAGTATATATATTGAGGCGTCGTGGATACGACCCTTGCTTCGGTTTCGTTACTGTAATGATATATCTTGCGGATGTTCTCGAATCTCTGGGGGACCACATTTTCGATAAGCTCATCGAACTGGCCTATATTATTGCCGTCGGCAATGGTCAGACCATCGGAGAATTGCAGGCCGGTATTCGCTCCCAGTTCAAGTTGAGGTACTTTGGCGTTTACGATAACATTGTTGATTCCTAATATGGAAATCTGCTCCAGCGCTTCCTGCTTGGCACCTTCGCCGATTGACATCATGGCAACCACCGCGGCAACGCCGATAATAACCCCCAGCATGGTCAGTAATGTCCGCAGTATATGAGAGCCTAATGCTTCAAAAGAAATCTTAAACAGAAAGTTAGAGTCCATTTGCCCGTTTTCTACCGCCTTTATTACCCCTCTGGCTGACTCCCGGTTTGTTCATCTCCGGTTCGGTAGCTTTTTCTCCGGGAAGCCCATACTCCTCGAGAGTCGGGTCGAGTAGGCATATCCTCTCGCCGCCCTCGAGCCCGGATACTATTTCGATGTCCTTATCGTTTCTTCTTCCAACCTCAACTACGCGCTTTTCTTTGTTCTCGAGATATACAACCGGTTTTCCGTCTTTCTCGAATACAGCCTCTAAGGGAACATGCACTACATCTGAGAATCTCTCCGCTATAATATCACACGACGCGGACATACCCGGCTTGATACGTTCGTCCTTTTCCAATATGTTGATTTTAATATCGAACACTTTGATCTGGGATCCCCGCTCTTTTCTCCTCGCAAGCGTAGATTTATTATAAACCATGCCATCGAATTTATCATCGGGGAAAGCATCGAGGGTAACCACCGCGGTCTGTCCGGAATCAACCTGGGCGGCATCAACCTCAGAAACCGTCGTTTCCACGATCATATCATTTAAGTTGGGCAGGTTTATCAATCCCTGTCCGGGCCATGGCGAATCACCTTCCTGTACCTTCCCGCGTGTACCGCCTTTCCATATCTCGAGATAGACAACCATACCCGGTATAGGCGCCGTCAGGGTCATCTGGTTCAACTCCCGCTGGGATTGGTTGACCTTCTCACGGGCCTGCTGGACTTCAAGTTCCGCCTTCTCTATATCCGCTTTTATCTGTTCGAGTTTTACTTCTGAGTTCAATCGGGCGAGCTCAAGCTCGAGTTTTGCTTCCTCGGCAAGCTTGGGCGCTTCATGGCGTTTTTCGTTATAATTGCGCTCAGCTTTCTGCAGGTCGAGTCTAAGTTGTTTCTCCTGGATTACATATTCCTGCCTTTGTCTTTCCAGGCTTTTGTTGGCAATCTTTAGTTTAAGTTTATACTCTTCCAACTCGGCAAGCTGTTCGGATGAATCGAACTTGACAATCGTATCCCCTTCTTCTACTATTGAACCTTCAGGGGCGAGCCATGTTATCTGCAGTCCCCTGATACGCGGAGTTGTAATAGTATAAGCCTGTTTGGCGTCGACACTGCCGGTGGTTCTTACCGAGATACTGAAATCACCCTTTTCCACCGGAACTGTTGGAATCTCCGGAGCGGCCGAAAACAGGGGAGGGAGGGCCAGATAACCAATGAGGATGACAATAACCGCTGCTACTGGATATAATATCTTTTTCAAAATATAACCTGTTAAACTATTCTTCTATCTACTACACGATTTCCGGCAGAAAGTTCCAAAATTATAAAGTAATAACTATCCGCGCCCAAGTCAATTATTTGTCCCTGAGAAACCATGAAACTTCTTTGCGCTCGGGGGCTTTCGGCGGCCGCTTAACCGGGTACCCGACCGGTGTAACCGTGGCGATATAATGCTCTTTTGGGATTTCAAGCTTCTCCTTAACATCATCACGGTCCATCGCCGCTATCCAGCATGTGCCCAGACCGAAATACCAGGCGCTGAGGATGAAGTGATAGGCGGCTATACATCCATCCTGTTCGGGACGTTTTGTCAAGCCCGGGTCGACGCATATAGCTACCGCTACAGGAGCCCTCCCGATAGGAGCGGTGCTGGAACCGCGGGTTTCCGACAAAAACTGTAGAATGGATTTATCCCCGATAATCCGGAAGTAATACGATTGGCAATTATGCGATGTCGGCGCCCACCGGCACAGCTCGAACAACCGGTTGAGGGTTACACGGTCTATCTGCTCATCGTCGAACTTTCTTACGCTTCGGCGGGTTAACAGCAATTCATCCCCATTCATGTATTCCGCTATCCGATGGTCAAAATATTGAAATTCGATATTTCTTCCTTCGGGGTCTTTGGCGAAAAAATTATAGATATGATATTTGGCATTATCAGCCGGCTCCGATGTCGCTGTGGATTTAAATTTTCTGTACATATCATCAACTTCGTCTTTGGTGTCGAAGAAGAAAGTGATAACGCCATTAGTATCGGCAGAATCGCGGTCGCAAAATCCTATAAGCTGATTGCCGCTTTTGAGGATAAAACATTCCGCCTGCTCAAGCCATAGCTCGCATCCGATCCCCGAGACATAAAATTCTCGAATCTCTTCGTATTTTTTCGTCTGAAAAAAAATTACGCCATTCATAACCGCTCCTGACATTTTAGTATGATATATATTTACCCATCAGATAATGGATTTTTGTTTAATAAGCAAATGAAATGGCTTGAATAGATAAATTAGAAATCGGCGAATAAACCGGCCGAGAAACCATAGACATCGTAACCGTCGTCTATGGTATAATAGCTGATATCACCGTATATTCCCCACTTCGGGAATATCAGTATAGAATTGTCGAACCATCGCCTATGGCTCAAACTCGCCCGGAAAACATCCTGCCGTACTTCCTGGGAGGGAGCGACTACTATCGCCAGGTATGCCTGGTCTCCAAAAGACAATGTAAGATATGTCCACTGTTTGTATTCCTCGCCGTAACCAACACTTACAAGATGAGTATAAGAAATCACTCCTCCGGGATTGCTCCTGTTCCGGTAGAACTTATACGCGAAGTTCCATCGTGGAAGATAAAAAGTTCCGCCGATGGAAAGGATTATATCCTCGTTGTCTGAATGATACTTGAAATATGTAACCCCCACCGTGGCCACAAACCTTCGGGTCGGTTCAACCTTGAAATTGAACTCATGGTCTAATCTGAATTTCGGAAGATAATCGGTTTCACTTCCCGTTGCCACGGCGGTGTAGGTATAGAACCAATCCTGCCAGTCCTTATTCACTGTGGCGATACCGATATAATCGGTTTGCCGGTATCTGTGAATTACTCCCGCCTGGACAGAGAAGTTCAAACCGGGTTTCTGGAAACGGTAATATTTTATATAAAAACTCTTCCACGGGTCGAATAGGTCAGTGGGAGTTATATGCTCATAAATAAACTGAGTTTCTATCCTGTTTTTATGGATAAACTGGGCGTTGGAACTACCGGGCGCAGATAGTACCAGGATGAGGGTTATCAGTATTATACTGGTAAAGTACTTCATAACAACTAATGAATGTCGAGTATCAATTCATCTGCCACCGGCGCGTTTCTGAATTCATCGATACCTGCCGGTTGAATCTTCCACTCAGCAGACTTGGGGTATTTCCGAATAAATTCAGCCACCTGCTCCGATGAAATTAACTCCACAATTCTCTCCGATGCCTTTCCATCTCCAAAAGGATTCGGCCTTTGAGAAACATTTCCGTAAAAAGCCCGGTCGGTGTAAAGCTTCATAAAAATCTCGATTATTTTATTTCGGGCGATTCCCTCGCCAACAACAAATCCGTTGCCATTTGAAACCAATTCAGGCCTTTCGGTCGATTCCCTCAGAACTATGACCGGTTTACCGAATGTCGGCGACTCTTCCTGTATGCCTCCCGAATCGGTCATTACCAGAAAACAGTTTTTCATAAAGTAAACCAACGTTTCGTACGACACCGGTTCGGTAAGTATTATATTATCGGGCATATCTCCCAGGCCGGATAAAATATCTCTTCTAACTTCCGGGTTTTTATGCTGGAACCAGATAAAATTTATCTCCGGGTATCTTTCAGCGAGGTCCCCGATAGCGGCGGTGGCGTTTTGAAAATGCATGCCAATATTTTCCCGCCGGTGAAGTGTGATAAGTACATTTTTTGACGTTCCAGCTATCTTATGGACCGGGAAATTCAATCTGTTTAGTTCAGACAGCACCCGGTCTTTATTTATCATTTTCTCGGCAAGTAGAAGGGCATCTACAACCGTATTGCCGATAACTAATATACGGTCTTCTTTCACCCCCTCGTTAATCAAATTTTCTCTGGCGAACACTGTAGGCGCGAAATGAAAATCAGCTAATTTACCCACGAGCGTCCGGAACATTTCCTCTGGAAAAGGAGAGTACTTATGGGATGTTCTCAAACCGGCTTCAAGATGAAAAACTGGTTTTTTGTATAGAAACGAGGTAAATGCCGTTTGGAAAACTGTCATGGTATCACCTTGCACAATCACCAGGTCCGGATTTTCCTTGTTGAGCACATCCCCCACCGCGTAGGTTATATTCGCGGCCAGCTTTTCCAGTTTGGGAACTTCGTGCATACAGTGCAGATTATAATCGGCTTTTATCTGAAAAAAGTCCAATACCTGGTCAAGCATGGTATCATGCTGTCCAGATGATATTATTTTGACCTCGAATTTATCGCGTAATTTGAAGATAAGCGGTACCAGCTTGATTGCTTCCGGCCGCGTACCTATAACCACTGAGATTTTCATTTAATCATTACCTCCGCCGCCCAATTGTAAATCAACTTCTGTTCAGTAGGAAGTTCCTCAACCCGGTGACCATGCCATTTATGGAATTTTTCCCATAGTTCGCTTTTTATTCCGTATTCATCCGGTATCATCAGGTACAATATCGGGAAGAGTTGAGCGAAAGCATCCGGATAAAAGCTGTGCCATTCCGGTTGTTTACAGTAGCTTCCATCGATCATCCAGTAAAAATGTCTTCCCTCGCTATTGTAAAAACGATTGAGGATACCAATTCGTAACTTCTCCCTGACAATTTCCAGCGGCTCATGTATCTGCCATCCGAATTCCCTGGCAAGCTCGATGAACGCCGTCAACCCGGCGTATGTCTCGCAATTATCCATCAGGTATTTGCCTGTAGTTTTCGGAATAGCCACAGTCAAACCGTCACGGTCCTGGAGATATGGGATAAGGTAAACCATATCCTCAAGCCTTCTCCGGTATTTCTGAAATAACTTTTTGTCTCCCGTATGCTGGTAGTATTCATATAACACCAGCATAAAAGTTGCCGCGTAACTGTCAGTCGAATCGTATTTATCCAGCGAAACCTTTTTTCCATCGGAATAAATCTTGTAATCGTATATACTTCCCGTTAGCCCGAACTTATCCGGGTAATTGAGATGTTCGATATACCATTCTATATAATCCCGGATAATTCGCATATCCGTGTCGTTTCTCATCAAATCCAAAGCCATGAGGTTCACGAGATAGGGATTTATGAAGTTTTCCTCGTGGTGCAAAAGCCAGTAGTTGCCCATTATCTCCAGCGCGGGATTTTTGGGGATATTAGCGGTTGAACTGGCGGTCATTAACATTACACTACCTATAATCAATGTTAATACTTTCTTCATTTCGGGTGTCCTTCAAAGTCAGATAGTAGTACTTCTGGTCCTCGTCCAGGTTCAGTTTGTCGTTTTCCGGCCGTTTGTATTTATCCTTCGGTATTGCTACCGTGACACTATTTAAGTTATCGTCATTACTCAGCCGGACTGTCATCCCATCCGGGTCAGGAATAAATTGGTATTTGGTGTTCAATAATTTAACAAAAAAATCAGAGAAATAAGTCATCGATCTTATTCGAATGTTGCCCAATCGGCATTCCTGGTCGGCAATATCTATAAAATTTTTCAGTGCCTCAGGATAATGAGGTATATCATAAGGGTGAGAATAAATCAAGCGAATCGTACGGTTTTTTCTTATATAATGCAAAAGCATCAAAAGCCAGTTTTCTATTTCCTCCCCCGGAACGCCGGCTTTATTCATTTCCCCAAAAGAGGCCGATTTTCCGAATGGTACAATGGGGAAGGAGATTAATTTGTCGGAAACCATTTTTCCATTTACAAATGTCCGGTTAGGACCCGAACCCGTGTCCCCGGTGTAATAGTAACATTCGAATCCCAACTTTTCTATAACCTCGGTATTGACCGGTTGAGGATGCACGCCTACCGGGGCGGAGTATTCGGTAATCGGATATCCGGTAAGGCTGGAAAGACACTTATTGTTCATTCGGATATATTTCTCCATGGAATCCGCGCCGAATATACCCTCAAGGATATTCTCAGCAAACCAGTTATGCCCCCAACCGCCGTGAGAACCAATTACCCCGTAATTCATTATTGCCCGAACAAGTTTTTCTCCTTCACCGCATGCCGCAAAACCGGCATCATCACCGGGGAATTCATTAAAATCACCGGCGGTTATGTGAATCGAATATTCGACATCCCTGCGCAGGTAGCCGTTGTTAATCATCAGCGGGATGCTGGCCCAATCAGGATTCGCGTCAATATGCCAGTTAATTACCAATCCTCCGAGACCATCCGGTGAATTAACGATATGAGGAATTCCCACGATATCGAATAAAAAAGACCTTAAAATGGCGCGGAGCGGCAGGTCATCCGAGTACGCCTTAAGATGACCCAGGGGCAAATTGGCATAAAGCAGTTTCCCCCGTCCCTTGTCCCGGAGCACCAGGGCTGGATACTGCCTGCGGTCATCGGTTACCGCGAAAGCGTAATTCATTTCTTCCCGGTAATCCCCGGTTTTTTCCACCCGGGCTATTGGATAACTCAAAGTGCCGTAGGTGTAGCCGCTCAACAGCGTGCCGTTGCCGGTTTTACCCGGCGGAATTTGAAAGAAATCCCTGTGTTCGCCATCTATGAACTTAATAAAACCTGTAGTGTAAGCATCCGCTCCTAATTTATCGTACAGACAGTAATTTATGCCCACTATATCGGTTAACAGGGGTTTTTCGAGATATGCCCCGTTGTTGTCTTTTACTCCCGGATTATATATGACCGCTATATTGCCCCCATACCCGAGATATTCATTTATCCAGTAACTCATCTCTTCGGGCATTATCTGCAATACCCCATCCGGGAGAATTATCACCGGATTCTGGGCAACGAAATCCTCGATTCGTTTTTTGCGCAAATAAGATGGTTTGACCGCCGTGTAAGGGACTCCCTCTTCTTTAAGTACGCTTTCATAGGCCTTCAATACATAGCCGTGTTCGTCCATCAGCCCCGGCTCATAGAGAAGAAGCACCTGTATCTGCCTGTCGGTTACAGGTTCATCACTCACATAGACATACCAATACACGATAAAGAACACGAGAGATGCGAACAGGAGAAAATATACTATTTTTTTCATACTACTCGACCAATTCCTTCGGTAAGAACATATCCATATATAACCGTATTTATTCCAATTTCAACCAGCTTTTTACCGATTACAGATTTTACCGAACCCCGTCTGCCCACCGTTGTGTTGCTTCCCAGGTAGATTTCACCCTGGGAAAAGATATTCCCCAGTACCTTGCACCCGGGCGACATCCTTAAATCCCCTTCCACGAATATATTGCCGTGGATTATGGTATTTTCACCGATGACCATATCTTCGTATGCCTTGATACTGGCTTTGATATCGCAGTGGGGGGCGACAATCAATCTTTTACGGGCTATGAAATTCAATTCTACGGTGGTTCTCTGGGGAATTTCGATTATCTTATCCTCGATGCGCCATTCATTGCGGATTTTATCAGTTCCTTTTTCCTCGGGATCGAATTCCACGCCTTCGTTATATCCCTCTTTTCTACGGGGGACATTAACTGATAGGTACTTATTGATATATTCCCACTCCTCGTAATCGGGCATAGGTATCGGCGGCGGAAAACGGAGGTCGCCTTCTTCAAATCCCCTCAAATCCCGGTTGCCGCTTATGATTGGGGCTCCGAAAATACCCGTAAATTGGGTGCCAACGTCTATTTCCATGACCGATTTGCTCGCGGCGCTTCTTCCAAGCCTGCAGTTTGTCCCTATAAGGATATTGCTTTCGCTATGCAACCAGCGGATAATTTCGGTACCGGCACCTACATCGATTTTCCCATCGGCGCAAAAAGCCCTTATCAAATTGTATTTTCCTATCTTGGCGGAACCGGCAGTATAGACCTCCTTCTGGAGGTAAACATTATCCCCGGTGGTCATTTCGCTCATGCTGTAAATAATATCGGTCTTCTCCTCACCCTCGGGTATATCCGCCCTTTCGAGAACCTCTATGTCCTCCTTCTTGGAGAGTATAATTTTCTTTTTTCCCGGGGTTAAAGTCCTGACTTCCATTTTGCTGACTACCAGGTTTCTAAAAGCCCTTCCAAAGAACAGGGGGTCCTTTGTGTGGACCATGTCAATTGGCAAATAGGAATCATCCCTGGGCATAAAATACTCAAGTATCCCCGGCATGAAAGGGAACAATAACATAATGAAAAATATTACGATAACGGTTAATATGGGAACGCTGTTATAACGCTCCATTGGGAGAAGGATAATTATGATGCCAATTATGAAAAAGAATAAAAAGATGAAGGCGTAACCCTTCCATTTTATCCTTTTTGCCGAAATCTCGTTGTTTTCTGCCATACCGGGTCTCTGTTGAACACAACATCAACGATGGATGTCAATGATCCCTTGGAAACATAAATTATATTATATAAAAACGAAAAGAAAAAGAACGGCAGTAAGTTGACCCTCGATTTGGTACCGTCAATAAAAGCCGCGGTACCTATCTGGAAAAACGGCGCGAAATTGCCGAACGCGTTGTAAGCCGCCACCAGCAGGAAAATTATTACCGTATTGAGTATGTTCATCTCACCCAGAAAGAACAGCGCGAGTGTTACCGGTAAAGCGACCAGGATTATCAAGGGGATAAAGAAAATGCCCATTAATAGAATCCCATCGATCTTTTCGCCCAGAGTGAGATTTTTGGATTTTAAAAACGGCTTGATAAACCAGAGCATAACCTGCGAATGTCCCCGCGCCCAGCGCGATATCTGGCGCGCCCGCGCGCTCCATGTTTCGGTAACTTCCTCAAAACATTCGGCCCGATTGGCGTATATAACCTTCCAACCGGCTATCACCAGTTTGAATGTCAGCTCGGTATCTTCCGTCAATATTTTAGGATTAAAACCGCCGAGTGACAGCACGACATCCCGGCGAAATCCGCCCACGGTGCCGCCGTATTGCGGCATAAGCTTCATATTATGTCTTGCCTGCTGGTCCACCTGGTAACCACCCGACCTCTCCAGGTCCAAAAGGCGGGTAAGCAGTTTGGATTTGGTGTTCCTCGGTATCACCCGTCCCATTACCGCTCCAACTTCCGGGTCTTTAAAACTTACGGCGATATCCCGCACTATACCGGCGGGGGGGAGGTAGTCGGCATCGAACACCACGATAACTTTGCCCCGTGCCACCTGTAATGCTTCGTTTAACGCGTGGGTTTTACCCCTGATTCCCGAATTACGGTAAAGGGGTTTTATAACCGGAAACCTCGAGGCGTATTTATCTATTATCGCCCCGGTCTGGTCCTCCGAGTGGTCGTCTATAGGAATTATTTCGAACCTGTCGCGCGGGTAGTCGGCTTTCGTAAGCTGAGCCAGAATATACGATGCAACCTTTTCCTCGTTATGCATTGGCACTATCACCGATACCCGGGGAAGGTCACTGTCGACGATATCCTGGTAATATATTCTCTGCTCTCCGGAAATACGGTTAAGAGTGAATACGAAGTGCCTTATCGTATAGACGATCATCACTATAGCTACGAAAACGACGTAGATTTTTAGTATCGGTATGACCATCTCCAAACTGAAAGATCCTTGCTTGTGCGTTTTTCAACCAGGTATATGTAAAAGGAGTAGAAACCAACCAGCGCCAGGAAATCAATAAATGGCCCGAATATGAAAAACATTATGGCCATGAATACATACGTCGTTTCACGGAGCAGAAACAGAAATAATATATATCTCGCCGCGGTAAAGGCTATCGAATAACCCATCGTGAAAATTACTAAAAACAGCTTGCCAAAAAACGAGGTCGGAAAAGCTATAATAGAAAGCGTGATTATGACCGGTATTACCAGCCACATCGCCACCTGGGTTTTCATGTATAAATCAGAAAATACTTCAACTCCATACGGGAAATAATCAGCGAAAAATATGAAAAATATCGAAGATACTAAATTTACGAACGATAACAACATCATCCATATCGACATCGGGTCTAAATACTTTTTGGCCATTAAAATCAATGTCAATACTATTGATGATATTATGGCTACGACAATCGATAACTCAAGCGAGGGGTAACGGCCCGGAACTACAACAATAAATATATCCTCGTATAAATATGGTTTTGCCAGCATCTCTATGAAATCGCTGGAGATAGAGAAAGAAAGCACATAGCTTGTCAGCCTGGAAATAATATGGGTGAGTTCGGAATAAAATAATATGATAATTATTTCCGGAACTATTACAAGGGCAACAGCTGACCATAGATAGTTAACGAGGTTCTTGCGGGGAATTATTCTATATGCCCGGTGGAAGTATATTTTATCTTTTGAAGAATCAGCCCTTTTCCTAATTCCGCTTTCGAATCCAACGCTCTGCTTTTCCGTCATCCCAATCCTTGATACTCTCGAATACTCCCGTCAGATGGGCCTTGTAATAATCCGCGCCCCGGATACTCCGGCTTAACTGATATTAAACGCCCAATTTACCTATCTATTTCCCAAAGTTTTTTCGTTAAGTCAATAATATCGAATCAATTAATTCCTTTTAGCGACAAGTTATTCCAATATTTAACATTGGCGGCCTAATGTCAAGCTGTTTTATATCAGTATTAATTAAGCTATCCGGGACCTCCAGGTTTTAGGTAAAAGCGTCTCGGTATCATCTTTGGCCTACGCTATTAATTGGCGTTCAGGTGCTTATCAATAATATTGATTAATGGGGCCGAAATTCCTTGTTAATCTAAAAAGTTTTATTATATTACGCATGATGATTAAGACCGAGGTGCTAATCGTTGTTATTAATGATTTATCCGGGAGTGAGTTATTTAAATAGTGTTACTTAATTTTAAAAATAACAAAATTTATGTATAATAAAAGATGAACTTTGTATGAATTTTAGACGTAAATTAAGATATGGCGGAAACAGGACATAATTTAAAACTTAAAGCGAGGGTATGAATATGCAGGTCCCGTTAGAATTAACCCTGAAGGATATTCCCGATTCGGCCGAAATTGAGGAGATAATCCATGGCAGAATTGAAAAGCTGGAGAAAATTTACGATAATATCATTAGTTGTCGGGTGGCGGTTGAGAAGATTTTGAAGGATCAGCAATCGGGCAATCCTTTTAGAATTCGCCTGAATCTTAGAGTCCCTAAAAACCATGAAATAGTCATAAAACGCGAACCCGGGGGCAATAACGATTTTAATAATCTCGGCGCTATGGTGCGGGATGCCTTTGATACCGCTCAAAGACAGCTGAAGGAATTAAGCGAGAAAAAAAGAACATAGTTAATCAATAATTAGATTCGAAAGGAGAAATTATGGACGAAGTAAGGGATGAAAACGTAAGCAGTGAAGAAATCCGGCAGTTAAAAGAAGAGCTGGGCAACCTTAAAAACGATTTTAAAGGTTTAGTCGACGCCGCCAAGAAAGCCGGTATAACCAAATCAGACGACACCTATGGCAGGATTAAGGAATACATCGGCGGTCTCGATGAGAAATTACGCGATACCTATGGCGATGCCTCAGAATACGTACGCGAACACGGCGAAAAGGCCATCAAGGTAAGCCGAACTACTATCGAAGAAAAACCGTTTGCCACTATCATGGCTTCTTTCCTCGCCGGAGTGGTTGTCGGCAGGTTGATTTTAAAGTAGATTTCCCATTAGGGGTCTTGGTATCAAGACCCCTTTTTTAATCCCAGAACGTGTCCCCGGAAACCGCATTAGTTTTAAATACCAGTACTCTGAAAGGCTCATCTCCATTACTGTAGACGCTGTGAACATCTCCTGGTTCAGTTAAAAGCATATCCCCGGGCATAAGCTTGATATTTTTATTGTCGATGCTAAAATCGCATTCCCCGCTGATGACGTAAAGAAACTCCAGCGATTTCTCATGGTGATGCGGTTCCACTATATCGCCGGGAGCGATTTCCACTATTTGCGCAAGTGTTCCTTCCTGTTGGAGAATATCGCTTTTGGCTATTATAGCTTTTCTGTATCCCGGGGAGTCTAACCATTCACTATCATTAATTTTGAAGCGCTTCAATTTTGTCCTCCACCATTAAATCCAATACCTTTTAGGTTGGTAAAATAACTTACTTCAACGCGAGACTCAAGAAAATTAGGCGTATTATAACTATAGTGTATATGGATATGTTTAAATGAAACATATCCCCACAGATTTCTGTATCTATATATACAACAATCGACATATCTGCCGTCATGATATTTTATTATTCACGCATTCGTTAATAAAGGTTTTTCTTTATCGAAACAACTGCTAAGGATTATCTCCCCGGTAAAACTATTGGAGGCATTATGATTCTATCGAGGTTTTTAGCAGCGTCCGCTATCATTGTTACGTTATCGTGTACAATCGCATCTGCTCAGATAGATTTTATTGAGCATGATATCGATTATTTCAGCAGGGCGGCGGGAGTATACGCGTGCGATATCGATAATGATGGTGATTTAGACGCGTTAGGCGCTGGTTTGGGCTCAGGAGAAATTGCTATGTGGCGAAACGATGGCGGAAATCCGGTAAATTGGACTTATAGTCTAATTGACCAGGTTCCGGGTGCTATTTATGTGTACTCCGCCGATATCGACGGTGATGGTCTGATGGATGCAGTTGCCGCGGCGGCTACCACGGGTAAAATAGTTTGGTGGCAAAATGGCGGCGGGGACCCTATTGACTGGTTGCCTCAGATAATCGGTTCTGGATTTCTAAGCGCTCACGGAGTTCATGCTGAAGATGTTGATGGCGACTGTGATATCGATATACTGGGTGCTTCGGAGGGTTTGGACCAGATAGCCTGGTGGAGAAATGATGGCGGCGACCCCATAGAATGGACTATGCAGGTGATTGCTGATAATTTCCTGGAATCGAGGGCTGTAAGTACTGCTGATGTTGATGGTGATGGCGATATAGATGTGCTTGGCGCGGCATTCCGCTATGGAGATATCAAGTGGTGGAGAAATGATGGCGGGAATCCCATTGCCTGGACCGAATTTGAAATTGACTCAAGGTTTGCCGGCGCTCATCATATCTATGTTTGTGATCTCGACCGTGACGGTGATCCCGATGTTCTTTCCGCTGGTTGTGGCATAGACCAGATTGCGTGGTGGCGCAATGATGGCGGAGACCCCGTGGTTTGGACCAAACAGGTTATCGGTAGATATTTCAGGTGCGCTTTAACCGTGTGGGCGGATGATTTCGATAATGATGGGGATACAGATGTAGTAGGAACAGCCTGGGCTGGAGATGAAATACTATGGTGGCGCAATGACGGCGGTAACCCAATCGGTTGGACAGAATTACCGGTTAACGATAACTACAATGGACCATGGCCGGTATGTACCGGAGACCTGGACGGTGACGGTGATGCTGATATCCTTGGCGGTTCTGATGATGATAGCAAAATTACATGGTGGGAAAACGAGTCATCGAGCGGTTTTGATAATGATCCGTCATGGACCACCGGCGAGATACTGATGCTTGAAAACTATCCGGATCCTTTCAATTCATCTACGGTAATAAAATTCGAGTTGCTGAGAGAAACTAATGTTATACTTGCCATTTATAATATACTTGGCAGGGAAATCGAATTAATTATTAAACGTTCTATGCCGGCAGGTTCTCACAATGTCAAATGGGAGGCGGCGACCCTAAACAATGGGGTCTATTTCTGCAGATTGAAAACGCAATACTCATCGGAGATTAACAAAATGCTTTTGCTGAAATAGTTCAATACTTCTTTAATGATCCAATAGTACTAACGGGTTCTTTTATTAACTTTCTTACTATCTTCTCTTCCGCGTGGGCATTTCACCTTGCGTAAAATAACTTTGCTAATATATTATACAATGATA
Source organism: Candidatus Zixiibacteriota bacterium (assembly GCA_014730345.1). Lineage (GTDB taxonomy): Bacteria > Zixibacteria > MSB-5A5 > UM-FILTER-46-8 > UM-FILTER-46-8 > WJIJ01. Next base: position 90,640 of record WJIJ01000019.1, read on the forward strand.
GTAGTTTTAGATTTCCCAATTCAATTTTTCGGGATAGGGAATAGACATGTTATTCAGTTATGTAAATGCCCCATTAAGATCTATATCTAAGCCCATGCAATTTGCGGCAATCACGGTATTTGCCATATTAATGAACTCCGGAAGCATATTAGCGGCTGGAGAATTTACCCATCCACGAATTGACGCCGTTCTACTTGAGCTCAACACCGTTTTCCATGAAAACGATGCCCGAACAGCTGGTGAATGGGGCATGCTCCGTGGCCTGAAAATTCGTGATGATAAAGTGAATGTGGAAATAATATCCAATAATAAATGGCCGGTGCCCGTTGATTTCATCTCCTCCTACGGAGGTTATATCGATGCAACCTGGCGGAATCAACACAGCGCCTGGATACCCGTCTCGAAGCTATCGCAGATGGCGGATAATATCGCGGATAATTATTACATCAGGAGACCAGTAGAGCCTTTCCCTGATAACATCACCAGCGGCGCCG